>JBAVTI010000256.1:0-2414 GCA_049696055.1 Paracoccaceae bacterium
CCGCACCGGCCCGCCCGGCCCCGGCGGATAGATGTCAACGATGCCGCCGCGCAGCGCGTAATCGCCCGGTTCGGTGACCGTCGTCACCAACGAAAACCCCATGCGCGACAAGAACCCGCGCAGCGCCGCCTCGTCCACCCGGTCCCCCACCCGCGCGGCAAACGAAGCACTTGCCAGCAGATCCCGCGCCGGCAGCCGCTGCGTGGCCGCATTTACCGTGGTCAGCAGCACAAACGCCCCCGGCACCCCCTGCGCTAATGCCGCCAGCGTCGCCATGCGTCGGGCACAGATTTCAGGGTTGGGCGACACCCGGTCATAAGGCAGACAATCCCATGCCGGCAGATCCAGCACCACCGCATCGGGGGCCATCACCGCCAGTGCTGCGCGCATCGCCTCCATCCGCTTGTCGTCGCGGGCGATATGGATCACCGGCACCCCGCGGGCCAGTTCCTTGGCCACCAGCCGGGCGTCAAAGCCCTCTGGGGCGCCACCAAGGGTGATGCGGGTTGCGTTTTGCATCTGACTCATTTGGTCCTATCCGGGCAGTCGTCAACCGATCTCAAAGCGGCGAGATCGTCATATTCTGCCACATGCCCCACAGCGAGGTCAGCAAGATCGAAACCATGCCAATGGCCTGCACGGCCATGCGGTGATGGGTCAGGCGGCGGTAAAGCGGGTCGCCGACATTCTCGCCCGCCTCGATCTTTTGGGCGGTATACAGGCTAAGCATGCCGACAAGGGTCATCGGAAAGAACAGGCAAAACACCGCCTGCGCAAATTCCTGCCGATAGACGAAACCCAAAAGAATCAACCCGGTCAACATGAAGGCCGCTATCCCGGCCAGCCACAGCCCCGACACCCGACCAATATAAAGCAGCCGGTTCACGTTGATCCTTGCCAGTGTTTGCACATCTTCTTCGGCCTGGCCGCGATGCCGCCGCGCGCGGATCACCATGTCATAAGGAATACCCAACACCCAATGGCTGGCCGTAGACCACAAGACCGCCAGTCCGATCCAGAACCACAGGTTCGAAAACGACCGCATGTCGATCAATTCATAGACGGTTTCATACCACTTCACTGTGCTGCCCCTGCCGGTTTTTGCGCAACCTAGACCTGAAGGTCTATCGCCGTGCGGCATTCCTACCCTTGAGATGCGCGCTTTTCCATGGCAGGCAGAAAATAAACCCGCAATGCCCCTGTCAAAAACATCTTGCAGGGCGTGGCACCTGTGCCGATACCGTTAGCCAAGCCGCCCAACACCCGGAGACCACGATGCGCCCGATCCAAGCCCCCTACCCCGCGTCCCGCCTGCGCCGCGTGCGCCGTACCGATGCGCTGCGGCGGTTGACGCAGGAAAACACCCTGTCGGTGAATGACCTGATCTGGCCGGTGTTCGTGCGCGATGGTGTTGGCGTAACCGAGCCGATTTCTTCAATGCCCGGCGTATCGCGCCTGTCGATTGATCTGGTGGTGCGCGCCGCCGAACAGGCCGCAACTCTGGGCATTCCGGCGATTTGCTTGTTTCCCTACACCGATCCCGCCCTGAAAACCGAAAGCTGCGAAGAGGCGTGGAACCCCGAAAACCTTGCCAACCGCGCCATTCGCGCAATCAAGTCCGCGGTGCCCGACATTGCGGTGATGACCGATGTCGCCCTCGACCCCTATAACGCCAATGGCCACGACGGTCTGGTGCGCGACGGCATCATCCTGAACGACGAAACCATCGAGGCATTGGTGCGGATGAGCATGGCTCAAGCCGAGGCAGGTGCCGACATTCTGGGGCCATCCGATATGATGGACGGCCGTATTGGCGCCATCCGGTCCGCTCTGGAAACCACAGGTCACAAGGATGTCACCATCCTGTCCTATTCCGCCAAATACGCGTCGGCGTTCTATGGCCCGTTCCGCGATGCCGTTGGTGCATCGGGCGCGCTGAAGGGCGACAAGAAAACCTATCAGATGAACCCCGCCAACAGCGACGAGGCGATGCGCCTGATTGCCCGCGATCTGGCCGAGGGGGCTGATATGGTGATGATCAAGCCGGGGATGCCCTACCTTGATATCTGCAGGCGCACCAAAGACACCTTTGGCGTGCCCACCTTTGCCTATCAGGTTTCGGGTGAATACGCGATGATCATGGGCGCTGCCGAGCGCGGCTGGATTGATGGCGAAAAGGCCATGCTGGAAAGCTTGATTGGCTTTAAGCGCGCGGGCTGCGATGGGGTGCTGACCTATTTCGCCCCCCGTGTGGCGCAGCTCTTGCAAGACCAGCGGTAACTTCTGCGGCAAAGACCCGCCGCTTGTTGCTGCGATAGATGACAGCCCGATCAAAAGCCGCTATATCTTGTGTAACGGGGCCGCAGAGCCCTAATCCGAGGCATAAAGGGCGTGATCATGACAAATTTCTCCAG
>JBAVTI010000257.1:0-2870 GCA_049696055.1 Paracoccaceae bacterium
ATTCTGCAATGCGGGTAATGTCTACTTCGGAGAAGCTGCATTGCAGCGTCCCGTGATACTGTGGATGTCGGCTAATGGGCTGTGTCGGCTGCTTCCCCACCGTTGGGTTATCCTGAAGAGGGATCAACCGTGCAACAAGAAGAAGTAGCCATGTGTGCAAAGAAGATAGGAAGCCTTGAAAACCTTGCCGTGGTCGGTGTCGACCTTGGTAAGGATACGTTTCACTTGGTCGGGTTCGATCGCGCCGGCCACCGCGTCATGCGCAAGCAGACCAAGCGGTTGGCAATGCAATCGACATTCGAGCAACTCCCGCGGTGCATCGTCGGGATGGAGGCCTGCCTCAGCGCCCATCTTGTCAGCCGGACGCTGCGGGGCATGGGTTTCGAGCCACGGACCTGCCGCGACGCGAAAGAACATATGCGCGCGGCACAGATAGTCGGGGTTTGATGTCAGCCAGCGCCCCGCAAGCCGGGCCTCGACCAGCTTGGGTGCCAACGCGACCAGGTTGCGAAACATGGCTGTCGCGCGGTCGATCCGGCCTGCACCGACATAGGCGATGGTGCCGAGGACCAGGGGCGTCGCACTATGCGCGGCTTCGGTCAGGGCGGCTTCGGCCGTCTTCGCTGCGGCCAGATAGTCGCGCGACGAGAACTGCGCAAACCCCAACGCGCAAAGCATCGACTCGCGTGCGGGGTCGCGCGGGCTGTGCCGAAGGGCCGCCTCGGCCAGCGGCACGCCCCCGGGCGGCATTGCCGATAATCGCCTCGTACAGCCCCAACCAGGCTAGCGTCGCTGCAAGGCGACGGCTCGGCTGGACTGGAAACAGACGACACGCAACGTGGTTTGCCGGGCGTGCCTTTTCCCTTGTGCACAAGCGTGCAAGGCTTTGCGCTTGCCCTTGGTTGCGGCCAAATGGACCCCAGCGACCGCGCCGTCGCCGCCGCGATAGCTTTCTGGCCAGCTTGGCCCGTTCGTCGCCGACACTTCCGCGATCAGCCTGATCTGGCGCAAAGCCGACCTTGCCGTCAAAGGGTGACCTCGAACCCTCCCAAGAGGCTTCAGGGCCGGTATTTGTGCGGCATCGCGGCGGGCATCTACGGTGCAAAGACCAGCAATGTGTCGTAGATTGAACAGACCGAATGGAACGGCCGGGCAGGACGGCAATTGCAATGGGATGCTGAACGCACAACAGATCTCTTCGGACCGGGATCTCTTTGAAAGACGACAACCGGCGGCCAAAGGGCAGGGCGGTTGATGGCACTATGTGATTAGATGGGGTAGCGAAGATTTTGCCACAGTCCCGTTCCCTCCGGGTGGTGCAAAATGAAAAACCACTGTTTGCCTTTGATGCAACGACGGCCCGTCAAGGCGATCCACGCCCTGACCGCCGCCCCCCGCTTCGCCGTTCAAATGCGGCTTGGCAGACTGATGGCGCATTGGCCTTGGTTTTGCATGATCCAGGGTTTCCGTTTGAACCGGGGTCCCGTTTCTTCCCCCAAAGCGGGCCGGGCTAATGCCCGCAATGGCAAGCTAGGCCGCAATCAAGAGACCCCTATTTGCGGGGCAATATCAGCGGATGCACGACACCGACGCTGCGATCAGATTTGCAAACCGTTGACACATAACAATTAAGATCTATCGTTCGATCCAACGAAGAGTATTGTCCCGAATTTGTTGTCTCGATGCTGTGGAACCCGCTTTGCCAACCAAACAACTGCCACAAGATCGGGGCTATCCTTGCGTGCCATCGGGCACTCAGGCTGCAGTCTCGCGGCCCATCCCACCAATTCAGGCAGTACCATGATCAATTCGCACATCGACCTTAACGCTGATCTGGGTGAAGGTTTTGGCCCTTGGCGCATGGGCAACGATGCCGACATGCTTGGCATTGTCACCAGTGCCAATATCGCCTGTGGCGGCCATGCAAGCGACCCCGATACCATGGTCGAAACCCTGATCTTTGCCCGCGACCGGGGCGTAATCGTCGGGGCGCATCCCGGATATGCCGACCCGCTTGGCTTTGGCCGCAGGGTCATTCCGATGACGCTTACCGCAATCGAACGCATGGTCGCCGTGCAAGTGGGGGCCTTGATGGGGGCCGCCGCCTTGGCCGGTGTCAAGGTATCTTACGTCAAAGCCCACGGCGCGCTGGCCAATCTTGCGGCAGATGACCGCGCCGTTGCCGATGCCATTGCACGCGCCGTGGCGGCGGTATCGCGTGATCTGGCGGTGCTGGCGATTTCGGGCACCGCACAGGAACCCGCCGCTGCCGCCTGTGGTCTTGCGGTCTATTCCGAGGTTTTTGCCGACCGATCTTACCTGCCGAGTGGCCGTCTGGTGCCGCGCAGCCAACCGGGCGCGATGATCGAAGACGCGGGCGTCGCCGCAGCCCGATTGGTGGATTTTCTGGCCACCGGCCTGATGCCCACCCTGAACGGCCCCGCGATCCCGCTGGCGGCGCATTCCATCTGCGTGCATGGCGACAGCGCCGGGGCGGTTGCCATGGCGCAACAGATCAAAACCGCACTGACCCGGTCCGGCACCTCCGTCACCGCCTTTTTGAAGCCCTTGGCATGACGATGGGGCAGGCGGTCTATCCAAGGTTTCGCGCCGTGGCAGACCATGCCCTGTTGGCCGAGTTTGGCGACACGATTTCCGACGCAGCCTACGCTCAGGTCATTCATCTGGATGCGGTTCTTGCCGCCACCGGCTTTCTTGGCTTTGTCGAGGCAGTGCCCGCCTATGCCAGCCTCTTGGTGGAATTCGACCCCTTGCTGACCGATCCCGATACCGTCGAGCAGGCACTGCGTGCCATGTTGCCGATGCCCGCCACCGTAAAACCCAGCCCCGCCAAGCGCGAGGTTCTGGTG
>JBAVTI010000258.1:0-1824 GCA_049696055.1 Paracoccaceae bacterium
GCGAGGTTCCCCGCGAACTTGCCGCAGGCCGCATCCACCTTGGCGTCACCGGGTCCGACCTTGTGCGCGACAAGCTGGCTGATTGGGAAATACAGGTCGCCGAACTTGCCCCGCTTGGCTTTGGCCATGCCGATCTGATCATCGCCGTTCCCGCCGTCTGGATCGACGTTGACACCCTCGACGATCTCGACGCCGCCGCCGCCGCCTTTCGCAAAACCCACGGCTTTCGCCTGCGCATCGCCACCAAATACCACCGTCTGGTGCGCGATTTCCTGACCGCCAATGGTGTCGCCGATTACCAACTGGTCGATAGTCAGGGCGCCACCGAAGGCACCGTGAAAAACCTGACCGCCGAGGCGATTGCCGATATCACCTCAAGCGGCGAAACCCTGCGCGCCAATCACCTGAAAATTCTCTCCGACAGCCTGATCCACCAATCGCAAGCCACCCTGTTCGCCGCCCGCAGCGCCGACTGGAACCCGGCCACCCGCGCCACCCTCGCCGCCCTGACCGCAAAATTGGGCCTGCCCACCCCAGATCTTTAGGCCACTGCGGCGAAATTCAACGTATGGCGCAAAGCCATACGTAAAACATACGTCCGCCATACCTTGGTTTTTCAGCAAATTCAGGCTGTTAAGCGGCGCTCACCCGGATCAACGCAACCCGATATCCGCCAGCGCCCGCGCCAGCTCATCTGGCAATTTCTCCTCGCGCTCGCGTCCCTTGGCCAGATCGCGCGGCGCATCTGCCGGGTCCAGATAACGCCAACCCTGAAACGCCCGGCGCGGCGCAGGCTCGGTGCGCACCACCTGCGCATCCAGCACCAGACCACAGCGCCGAATGCCGTCGCTGCCGATGATTTCTTCAAACCGAACAATGCGTTGGCGGGCCAGAACCACCCCTTTGATCACCCAATAAAGCGACCCGCCACTGGTCACTTCCGCCTCGCGCTTGGGCCACATCCGCGTCACATGCACCGCACAGCCCGCAGGCCACCGCCCCTTCTGGCTGTCCTGCCAGTCGGTCAGATCCTCAACGCTGTCCGCGCCAACACAAAGCTTCAGAATATGGATGCAGTCCGCCACGATTCCCCCGAACGTTCAGAAATTATTTATAGTGTTCCGCGGGGTAAAGACAACATTTGACACTGGCTTTCAGGGGCGTATCTTGTATGGCCTACCCTGCATATCCACAAACTAAAGGATCGACCCATGTCGCGCTTCTCGGCCCCTATTGCGGAACAGATCTGGGATATGAAGTATCGCCTGAAGGCGCAGGATGGCACGCCGATCGACACCTCGGTCGAGGATTCATGGCACCGAATCGCCCGCGCTCTGGCCGAGGTCGAGGCAGACTCTGCCCTGTGGGAACAACGGTTCTTCGCCGCCCTCGAAGATTTCAAATTCCTGCCCGCAGGCCGCATCACCGCAGGCGCCGGCACTGGCCGCGCCGTTACCATGTTCAACTGTTTTGTGATGGGCACCATTCCCGACAACATGGCCGGCATCTTTCAGATGCTGAAAGAAGCTGCCCTCACCATGCAACAGGGCGGCGGAATCGGCTATGATTTCAGCACGATACGCCCGCGCGGTGCCGAGGTGAAAGGCGTCGCCGCCGATGCCTCCGGCCCGCTGTCGTTCATGGATGTCTGGGATGCGATGTGCCGCACCATCATGTCGGCCGGGTCGCGTCGCGGTGCGATGATGGCCACCATGCGCTGCGATCACCCCGATATCGAGGCCTTTATCGAGGCCAAGAAAGACCCGGCTCGTTTGCGGATGTTTAACCTATCGGTGCTAATCACTGATCCGTTCATGGCTGCGG
>JBAVTI010000259.1:0-1952 GCA_049696055.1 Paracoccaceae bacterium
ATCAGAAGGTGGGGCATTTTGGCAAGGTTGGCGATGATCGGTTCGCCGCCGATGTCTTTGCCAAGGGCGAGTGGCAGGCGCATGGCGCTGTCGCCAAAATCGCGGGCCGAGATGATTTCACGCAAGACCACCTTTTCGCGGGTGGCGTTGGGAAGTTCGATACCGATGACGGTGCGGCCCGGAACGGTGGAGACGCGGGCGGACAGGGCGGACATCGAGCGCGCGATATCGTCGGCAAGGCCGATGACGCGGCTGGCCTTGAGGCCGGGTGCCGGTTCGAGTTCGTACATGGTGACGACCGGGCCGGGGCGCACGCTGACGATCTCGCCTTTGACGCCGTAATCATCAAGGACGGATTCCAGCATGCGGGCGTTTTCTTCCAGCGCATCGTCGGAAAGCGCGTGGCGTTGAACCGTTGACGGGTTGGACAGCAGGGAAAGCGGTGGCAGTTCATAGGCCGGCTGGGGATCATCGAACCGCAGGCGCGGTTGCGACTCGGCAGCGGCCTGACGGGAGGGCGCGAGCGGTTTCTTGGCTGCGTGTTGAACGACGCGGCGCACTTCGGTGACCGGGCGGGCGGTGTAGGCGACGGGGCTGGGGCTATAGTCGGCCTCGTATTCGTCATCTTCGGCCCAATTTGTGGTGGTTTCCGCCTCAATGGCTACTTCGTCTTGCCAATCATCCTCGGCATCCCATTCCGGGGTGACGGGTGACGGGGGCACGGTGCGGGCAGTTGGCGGGGTGACGATGGCGGCCATGGCATGTTGCATCCCAAGGGCCAAGGAGGCGGCGGCTGCCGTCACGGGTGGTTCATTCAGGCCGCGCCCGGTTTCGGCAACCAGCGGCAAGGGGCCACGCATCCGGGTGACCGAGGGTTCGCGGCGGGCGATGGCGGCAGAAATCGGCGACATCTGTGCCTGCTGCGGCGCGCCATTGCGGACGCGCGAACGGATGACATCGGTAATGCGGGCCTTGATGCGTTCATCGGAGGGCAGATCGTCGAGATCAGCCTGCATCGGCTCGAACAGGTGGGGCTCGGGTTCCACCGCGCGGCGCATCAGACCGGGCATCCGGGCCAAAAGCCCCAGTTTTGGCGGAGTGGGTGTGGCGACAGGAGCGGCGGTCGTGGTTTCGCCATAACGAGCGTCGGCGCGCAGGCCCGTGGTGTTCAGGGTGCCGGGGCGGCCCCAGTTTGGCGCATCTTCGGCAGGCGGGGTGGCGTGGGTCACACGGCCACGCAACGGTTGCGGTTGCATTGACGGATCGGCAACGGCGGGTTTGCCGTGACCGGAGACGCTGCGGCGTTCGACCGGGGGTTCTTGGGTTGCCTCCCATTGCGGGGCATTGGCGCGGGTGGCGGCGGCTTCTTCACGGCGCTGTAGTTGGCGGTCTTTGAGGGCAATGGCGGCAGTTGCGGCGCCTGACGCCCCCCGACCTGCCAGCGTCAGGGCGGAATTGTAGGTGACGACCATGCCAACCAACAAGAAACGCCCGATCGAGCGCAATTCGAATTGATCAAAGCCGGTGACAAAAAGGCCCATGCCCAGCACGGCAAGACCCGCCAGCAGCGACAGTACTTTCAGCCCAAAGGTGGCCTGCACCGGGGCGACGCCCAGCACGGCACCCAAAACGGTATCGCCAAACAACCCGCCCAAGCCAAAGGAATGCGGCCAATCCGCCCCCGGCACATGGGTTGCGGCGAACACCGAGGCCAGTGCGACCGCGATCACGGCAAACACCACGCGGCTAAGGGCGCGGTCATCGCCACGGTGGGTGATGAAACGAACACCCCAAGCGAACAAAACGATCGGGATGCCCCATGCGCCCTTGCCGCCAATGATCATCAGGGTTGAGGCCACGGCAGCCCCGAAACGGCCCAGCGCATTGCTTGCGGGGCCTTCGGTCGCCACCATCCAACCCGGATCTTCGGGCGAATAGCTGCCCAGCATCAG
>JBAVTI010000260.1:0-7778 GCA_049696055.1 Paracoccaceae bacterium
CTACTGGCATGTGTCAAATGTTAGGAACCTGCTGAGAAGGGGAGAGGGGAAGGTTGTCGTATCGGCACGCGGAAAATGATGAACTGCGGTTGGGAAGCTAGGGGCAGCAGTCGGCCCTTATTGGTCATTCGCACAAGATGCAGCGATCGGCCGCTTCAGGTTCTGGCGCAACAATCGCTCTTCAGTCTGCAACCTTGAACACCGGCACGAATGAAGCTGGCGCAAGGGATTCCTCCGTGCCGATGCTGTCGATGTTCTCAGGTGTCAGTGTGACAATCCTCGGCCCCGCATGCCGGATCGTGAGCGTCCCTTCGATCGCGCGCACTGCAAGTTCAACTGCCAACCGGCCTTGTAGCACAGCGAAATCGGTCGGGGCGGCCAGAATGCGGCCGCGCTTGATGCCACGATAGACGCCGTGGCTGACATAGGTCGACACGACACCAATCTTGTCGCTTAGCCCGCGGGCGCGCAGGACAGAGATGGCAGCTTCCGCCATTGGCCCGCTGCCCACCAGATAATCAATTTCGGGCACCGAATCCAGAACGTCTTCTACCAGAAGTACTTGTTGTTCCAGCCCGGTGTCGCCAAAGCGGGTGGCGACTATTTCGGCCGAACTTTCCGCTAGGGCCTCTAGAAACCCGCGCTCGACAAACTGGACCCAGCCTGCACCCTTGGGTCCGGGAAACCAGGCCAGCCTGACTGGCGAGCTGCCCTTGGGATGTCGTTTGGCTATTTCTAGTCCGGCCGCCGCGCCCATTTCTCGCCATGAGACGCTAGATTTGGCCGTAACGCCCGCGTCGTCCATGTCGTTCACAGCCGCAATGACCGGCATCTGTTTCGCAATTTCAAGAACGGTTGGGGTCAGACCCTGATAGGATACCGGGCCAAGGATCAAGGCATCCATCTTGCGTTTGCCGCAAGTCTCGACCTGTTCGGTCTGTCGGGCAAGGTTCGGATAGCCGCCCGCCTCGTAAAGGTCAAAAGACACGCCCAGCCGTCTGGCTTCTTCTACCATGCCGTAATTGACACTCAGCCAATAGGCATCTTTCAGATGCGGATAAATCACGCAAAGCCGCCAAGGTTTCTGCGCACGGTCAAGGGGTTGATAGAGCTGCGCTTCGGTTGGGCTTTCGTCGTCAAAGGCAACAGTCGGCACCTGCAGCTCCCAGGTATCGGCGCTGGCACCCGTGGTAAGAAACGCCACAAGGCCACTAAGGATGACGGTTTGCAGAAACTTCATGCTTTTGCCCGCGCTGCCCCCTATTCTGTCACCAGATATCGGGTAGGGTGCACGAAAGATGCCACTTAAGTCCAGCCTGTCGCGCGCAAGCTTGGGACGCATGCTGATGATGGCCTTTTTGGTCATCGCAGGACTGCCCGCTATAACCGGCATCCTCGGTTGGTTCGAGTTGCAGGACGTGGCGCGCAACCAGACCACTGTCGTCACCAAGGCCATTCCGGCGATCTCGGAAGTGCGCGGCTTTACTGCGGAAAGCAGCCGTATCGTTGCGGTGGCACCTGAATTGGCCGCTGTCACCTCCGATGCCGCGCGGCGTGAACGCGCGGCTTTCCTCTTCGCCCAGGTCGACGCCCTGACCCGGCGGGTTGCGCGCTATGCCGCCACCGGCAATCCGGCCCCAGCCGGCCTGGTGCAGGCCGAAGCCGATGTGCGCGGCAGCATCGAGCAGTTGGACCGGCTGGTGCAAAATAGGATCATCGCCACCGAAGCCCAATCAGCGCGTCTATGGGCAGGTCTTGTGGCAACCACCGAGCTTCTGGAAATTGCCGACACGCTGGTGGCAAACGCCCAGATGGGCACGGCGGCGGCGATTTCAAACCTCTATGACCTTGAAAGCACTGGGCAGGACTCCGAAACGCGTCTGGATACCCTGGACAAGCTGATCGAGGTCGATCTCTTCCGTCAGGGGCTTATGTCGGAAATGCGATCACATATCGGCGAGGTCGGTCTTCTGCTCAATCGCATCGTGACGGTGCAAAACCACAACGAGCTTGCACAGCTGCAGAAGGCGCTAGAGGGGCGCATCCAAATCGTCACCCGGCGGATTCTGGCGGTAAATGACCCGACCCGGGCAGAACGTGCGCTGTCCTTGTTGCAGATGATGCGGCCCAGTTCTGCCCCGCCGCCCGATGCCGAGGATCTGTTCAATCTGACGAAAGGCATCCTTGATCTGAATACCCTGATTGCCGAGGCGCAAGGCAAGGTCAACGCGGCGGCGGGGCGGCTTGACGGCGAGGCGCAGGCCTTGGCCGACTTCATCACCGCGCTCGCAGTTGAAGCGGGCGACGAGGCCACGGGTGCAATCCGCGCCACCCAGCAACTTTATGCCTGGGGGTCCGTTGGCGCCTTGCTAATCTCGCTTGCCGTTGCCTGGTTCTATGTGCGCGGCAACATCACGCGGCGACTAGAGGCGCTGTCGGGAACCATGGCGCGGCTCGCGCATGGCGAAACGGTCGGCCGCATCGTGCCGCAGGGCATTGATGAGATTGCCGAGATGGAAGCGGCGGTGGAGGTCTTCCGCCTGCAAGGCATCGAAAACCATGCCCTTGCCACCGAGCGCGATCAGAACCTGGTCGAGTTGCGGCGCCACCGGCTGGAACTGCGCCTCTTGGTGGCTGAACAGACCAAGCAATTGCGCGGCGAGGTAAGCGCCCATGCCGAGGCGCGCCAGCGGGCCGAGACCGCTGACCGCGCAAAGTCGGAATTCCTGGCGATGATGAGCCACGAAATTCGCACCCCGATGAATGGCGTCCTTGGCATGCTGCGCAGTCTGGGCCGTGATGGTCTGACCCCGCGCCAACAGCGCCAATTACGGGCAGCACATGCCTCAGGCGAGGGGTTGATGACCATTCTGAACGACATTCTGGACTATTCGAAGATCGAAGCAGGGGCAGATGCGCTGACCGAAGTGACCTTCTCTCCCAGCGATCTGTTGCATGATATCGCCGTGCTGATGGCACCAAGCGCACTGGAAAAAGGGCTGGTGATGCATCTCGACCTGCCGACAAACATTCCGGACGCGGTGATCGGCGACATGGGCAAACTGCGCCAGATCTTGTTCAACCTTGTCTCAAACGCCGTCAAGTTCACCGATCGGGGGGAGATACGGCTGATAGCAGCGGCCGCCGGGCCAGAAAGCCGACCCCAACTGACCTTTACCGTCACGGATACCGGCAAGGGCATCGCCGAGGGAGCGCAGGGCCGGGTATTCGGAGTGTTCGAGCAGGAAGACGCCCAGACAGCACAACAATACGGCGGTACCGGTCTGGGGCTTGCGATCTGCAAGCGCTTTGCCGATGCCATTAGGGCAAGGCTTGTCGTGCAAAGCGTGGCCGGGGTGGGAAGCACTTTCATACTGGTGGTCGAGTTCGCCCGCGGTGATTCTGCAGACTTGCCCGTCGTTCCGCCTCTTGCTGTCGTTCAACCCGCCGCGCGCAAACTTCGGGCGTTGATCGTAGAAGACAACGATATCAACCAGATGGTCATTCAGACGTATCTCGAGGACATGGGCCACGAGTCCAAGGTGGTGGCTTCTGCGGAAGCCGCACTTGTTGCCCTGCGGCAAAGCCGGTTCGATGTGGTCCTGATGGACGTCAACCTGCCGGGCCTGTCGGGAACTGTCGCCACGCGCAAGATCAGGGCCATCGCCGATAACCGGATCTCCACTTTGCCGATCATCGGCGTCTCCGCCCATGTGCAAGAGGCGGACATTTTGGATAACCTCGCGGCCGGAATGTCGACAGTGCTGGCCAAACCCCTTTCACCCGAAGCCCTGCAAGCCGCCCTTCGCGCCCATGTGGCGCAAGAACACGCCCTGACCGCGCTGTCGCGGGACATCGGAGATGACCGGGCCACAGGCTTGGCGCGGATTTTTCTGGAAGGACTGCCAAAAAGCTTGGCCGCCGTGACGGCCGCCGCCCGGTCAGCCGACCATTTGGCTCTGGCGCGGGTGGCTCATCAGTTGAAAGGTGCTGCTGGCAACTTCGACCTGCAAGCTCTGACTGACCGACTGGCCCGTCTTGAGAGGCTGGCCGAACAAGGCCATTCCGAAGCGCTTGAAACCTGCCTGAAAGAACTTCCGGGCGCGGTAGATCTGGCCGCCTCGGAAATCAACGCCGCACTGGAGGTGATGGAGTCTGCGCTCAGTCAAGCTGCGCAGTGAAGACATAGCCTTCACCATGCGAAGTGGTGAAGATACGCGGTGCCTTGGGGTCATCGCCCAGCTTGGCCCGCAAACGCTGCACCAGCACGTCGACCGTACGGGTGTTGGTGCCGTCCTGCCGGTGCGTGATGGACGCGATCAAGCGGTCGCGGTCCATCACGGTGCCGGGATTTAGGACGAAGACCCGCAACAGCTCATATTCCGCACGGGTCAACGAAATCGGCGCTCCGGCTGGGTTGGTGACCTGCCTAGATCCGACATCAAAGGTGAAGCCGTTGAAATGCAGCACTCGGCGCGTCAGGGCCCGCATTGCGGCGGTCCGGCGCAACAGGTTCTTGACCCGCGCCAGCAACTCGCGCCGGTTGAAAGGTTTGCAGACATAGTCATCCGCCCCCAGTTCCAGCCCAACGATGCGGTCAACATCATCGGTGCGGCCCGACAACAGGATGATGCCGATCTCAGAGCGCGCCCGCTGTTCGCGGGTGATTTCCAGACCGTCCTTTCCCTCCAGATTGATGTCGGCGATCAAGAGGTCAACATTTCCCTGCGAAAGGATTTTTTCAGCCTTTTCTGCACTGTCACACTCCGAGACCTTGTAACCGAAGGACTCAAGGTAACTCGCCAGCGCGCTGCGCGTCACCGGCTCGTCCTCGACAATCAGGATATGCGCTGGTCTCGGTGACATTTTGCCCCTCGGCTGGCCTGTTTCCTCTCGTTAACAATTTTTTACAATTAATGCCAGTTCGTTCATGGTCAAGGTCTGACGCATTCACAACCTATGGCTAGCCTTGAGTCGCAGGAAGGATCTCCACTTTCAGAAAGATACCAACCTTCCGCGCATTTCAACAACAGGGAACGCACCATGAAATCAGCCAGATCAATGCTTGCCAGCGCCGCCGTGCTGGCCTTGCTTGCGCCCGCGGCCTGGGCCGAAGATTCCACCGATCCGATCATCATTCCCCTGCACAACTGGTCCAGCCAGATCGTGATGAGCCATGTCGTGGGCGATGTCCTCGCTTCGGCGGGCGCTGCGGTGGAATATGTAACCACTGACAGTCAGGCGGTCTATGAATCAGTCCGCCTTGGCGATGTGTCGCTAGAACTGGAAGTCTGGGAAGGCGCCTTCGGGGCCTCCTTCGATGCCGCCGTTGCCAAGGGCGGCATTCACGCCGCTGGCGCGCATAATGCCGTGACGCGTGAAGACTGGTGGTACCCGATGTGGACCAAGGAAGCCTGCCCAGGCCTCCCCGATTGGAAAGCGCTGAACGACTGTGCCGCCCTGTTCGCCACCCCCGAAACCGGCGACAAGGGCCGCTTCCTTGGCGGTCCGGTGGACTGGCTCAAGCATGACGCCGAAAAGGTCGAGGCTTTGGGTATGAACTTTGCCGTGGTCAACGCCGGTTCGGCTGCCGCCATTTGGGCTGAACTGGGGGCTGCCGAAAAGACCAAGACCCCGATCGTGGTCTTCAACTGGACCCCGAACTTTGCCGAAGCTGTCTGGCCGGGCGAATTTGTCGAATTCCCGACATGGGAAGCCGGCTGCAATGAAGATCCCAAGGTCGGTATGTTCCCCGACAAGACCTATGATTGCGGCAACCCCGCCACTGGCTATCTGAAGATCGCCGCTTGGGACGGCATGAAGGACAAATGGCCCGCAGCCTATGCGACACTTTCCAAAGTCAGCCTGACCAACGCCCAAATCGCGGAAATGGCAAAGCTGGTGGATATCGACGGGATGGAGCCGGAGGATGCCGCAAAGGCATGGATGGACGCCAATCCTGACGTTTGGAAGGCTTGGCTGAGCTAATCCCAGAAATTGAAGATCTTCGGCTCATCCGGCAGCAGGCCGGGTGGGCCAATCTATTGAAAGAGTAGGGCCGAACGTGATCGAAACCGTCATCTCCTGCCGTGGTGTCAGTAAGATCTTCGGACCGGACCCGGTTGGCCATCTGGCCCGGTTGAAGGCCAACCCGCAAACCCCGTCCACGGGCTATGTCCAGGCGGTGCGCGATGTCGATCTGGATGTCCAGCGCGGCGAGATGCTAGTGGTCATGGGCCTCTCCGGGTCGGGCAAGTCCACGCTGGTGCGCTGTCTGTCGCGCTTGATCGAGATCACCGGCGGCACTGTGACCGTCGAGGGACAGGACATTGCCAGCCTGTCTGAAACCGAACTGATCGACCTACGTCGGCGCAAGATGGGCATGGTGTTTCAAAGTTTTGGTCTTCTGCCACACCGCACTATCTTGGACAACGTGGCTTTCCCGCTGGAGATGCGGGGGCAGGACCGCGCCACCCGATATGCGCGCGCGCGCGAGATGCTGGAACTGGTGGGCCTGAAGGGCCGCGAAGCCTACTTCCCGCGTGAGCTTTCTGGAGGCCAGCAGCAGCGGGTCGGCATCGCCCGGTCCTTGGCGATCGAGCCTGACATATGGTTTCTTGACGAGCCCTTCTCGGCGCTTGACCCCCTGATCCGCCGCGAAATGCAAGACGAGTTTTTGCGGCTGAAGGGGCTTTTGAACAAGACCATTATCTTCATCACCCATGATTTCGACGAAGCCCTGCGTCTGGCTGACCGCATCGCCATCATGAAGGACGGCCGCATCGAACAATGCGACACGCCTGACCAGATCGTTTTGCATCCGGCGACCGACTACGTAGCCAAGTTCACCGCCGAAATCGACCGCGCCCGCGTGGTGCGGGCGGGTTCGCTGGCGCAGCCTCTCGCAGCCGCGCCCGAGGGGGAGGCGATCGCCGCAACCCGGACAATCCGCGATATTGCGCGTCAGCTTGTGGCAGACCACCGCGAGGTGATCCCGGTGGCCGATGCGGATGGAAAGATTATCGGCGGGATGAAACGGCAAGAGGCGCTGGACGTCCTGCTTGGGGGCATGGAATGACGGCCCGCGCCACCCGTGGCACAGGCATTGCCGGGCTTTTGCTTGCACTTGCCCTGCTTCTTACCCTTGGCAAACTCCTTCTGCCCGAAGCGATGATCCGCCCGCCCGAATGGCTGGTGCAACCGTTTGCTGACTGGATCAACGCCGCCTTCTATTTCCTGCAAAACGACTTGGGTCTCATGGCCCTGACCCGCGCCTTTTCCGACGTGGTCGAATGGCTCTTGGATGTCACGGCCAACCTTCTTTACGGGAAAAGCCGCTGGCCCAACATCGGCCCCATCCCTTGGATTGTCGTTGCGGCCACGGCCTTCATGGCGGGCTATGCGCTGAAAGGCTGGCGGCTGGCGGCCCTGTCGGGCGGCACCTTCGTCTGGATTGCCCTGATGGGCCAATGGAAATGGGCGATGGAGACGCTGTCGGTCATCGTGGTGGCGGCCCCGTTCTCGGTGTTTCTGGGGCTTGTCATGGGCGTGCTGGCATGGCGGTCGCCAAGGTTTGAAAGGATATTGAACCCGATCCTGAACATCGCGCAATCGTTGCCGCATTTCGCCTATATGATCCCGGTCGTGGTGTTCATCGGGGTCGGCCCCAAGGCCGGGGCCATCGTGACGATCATCTTCTCGGTTCCGCCGATGATCCGCATGACCCTTCTTGGCTTGAAGAAAGTGCCCGAGGAGGTGATCGAGGCCGGCAAGATGGC
>JBAVTI010000261.1:0-11872 GCA_049696055.1 Paracoccaceae bacterium
GCATCGTCACGCGATTGGCCGGGATTGACGATGCCCGGAAGCAAGAACACGGATGATATTCCCGCCGCATCGGCAAACCGCAGTACCTGATCCAAATCGCGGGCGTTATGGTCGATGGCACTGGAAAGCGACAGGTTCCGCCCTTCCAGTCCGTCACCGAACAAATGGTAATAGTTGGGAATGTCGACCCCCAACCGGCTTAAGGGTGCTGCGGCGGCCACTGGATCGGAAAGGATCAGGGCTTTGTCCAAGCCTGACCGATAAAACAATCCCACATCCAAAGCGCCTATCCCCAAAGCTTTGGAAATGCCCGCCGCCTCGGGCAAGGTGCAGGCCGGAAACGACCATGCGGTAAGTGAAAGCCGCATCCTACCCCCCTACCCGCTCTAATTGCCCCGATTTTGCAGACCGATACAGGGCATCCAACGCCTCGGATACCCGTGCGCCATTTTCGCCGTTCGCGGGGTTTACCACGGGCTTGCCTGCACACAGCGCCGCGAAAACCCGAACCGGTTCGGCACCGTCGTAATCGGCATCGGCTTGGGCGATTGCCACCACCTCATCAGCGCCATCCATGCGCCGCAGTTCCAACCGCGCACGTTCATTGTCAAAAAGGATCATGCCCTCGGTGCCAAATATTCGGATATCCATGTGCATTCCGCAATGCTTTGGCACCGTGGCCGAGCCTGAAAGCGACACCGTCGCGCCATTGGTCGCCCGCGCAACCGCGGCGTCGTAAAAATCAACGCCGGTTTTGGATTTGCCATCCATGCAAAACACGCTTTCAAATTGCAGGTCGGCCACATGCAACAGCCACGCCAGCGAATGCGACATCTGCCCCCAACCGTAGCCCCCTGCGCGGGTCGGATCGGCCCAGGTGCTGATTGGCGGACGAAACAGATGATCCGTGGTTTCCAGCATCGGCTCGCCACCAAACAGGTCTTCCAAAGCAGAGCCCATTTGGCACACACAATGGCGCACCGTGCCGATACGACCGCTGCGCACAAAGGCCGCAGCCTGTGCGGTGAACGGGGTAAAATTCATCCCCGTCGGCACCATGACCTGTCGCCCTGCCTGAACCGCCGCCGCCGCAATCGCCCTGCCGTCGGCGGCCCGCGTCGCCATTGGCTTTTCCACCAGCACATGGCAACCCGCCGCAAGGGCGGCAAGGGCGGGTTTGGTGTGGGCGACATGGGGGGTCGACACGATGACGCCTTCAAGCCGTTCGGCGGCCAGCATCGTTGATAGATCGGTGTAACGTCCCGCGATATCAAATTGATTTCCAACAATTTTAAGGCGTTCTGCGTCCAGATCGCAGATCGCCACCACTTTGGCATCGGTGCCCGCCTGCAGGGTTGGAATGTGATTGAAACTCGCCCACCAACCGATGCCCACTATGCCAATTCTTGCTGTCATGATTTGACCTCTGGTTCAGCTGCCTGTGCGATGGTCGATTGATAGACATTCTGCATATGCACTTCGGCCGCCCGCGCCGCAGCTTCGGGATCGCGGGCTTGCAGGGCATCCAGCAGGCGCCGATGGTCCCGCAGGCTTTGTTCCAGCACGCCCGGTTGTTCAGAGGCGCGTTTGCGGAATTCCAACCCCAATACATTCAGGCTTTGCCCGATACGTTTAAGAAAGGCATTGCGCGACCCGATCCAGATCGCCTCGTGAAAGTCATAGTCCGATTGCCGGAAAGCAAGCGGGTCCGATAGGGTGTCGTGCTGTTGGGCAAGGATGGTTTCCAGCTTTGCCAGGGTTTCATCATCAATGTTTTCCGCCGCCCGGCGCGCCACATCAGACTCGATCAAACTGCGGGCATCATAAAGCTCGCGGATGTTCATATCTTGCAGCGACAGATAAAACTGAATGGGCCCAAGCAAGGCATCCGGCCCAAGATCGCTGATATAAGCCCCGCCGCCCTGCCGGGTGCGCACAACACCCAGCACCGTCAAACCCCGCATCGCCTCACGCACCGATGGCCGCGAGACATTCAGCGACAGTGCAAGATCGCGTTCGGGCGGCAGCGCATTGCCCGCCTTTAATGCCCCGGATTTCACCATGTCCAAAATCCGCCGCACCACCATTTCGGCCACGGATTCGCGCACGATTGGCGTGTCGAATTCGATCTTCATCACGGGATCACTCATGTGGCTACCTCTGGTTTTGGTCCGGTTTCGCGGTGAAGCCGTACCCTTGGCACTACCACCGATGCAATCAGCAAAAGCCCGATCACCCCGGTCTGGATATGTCCGGTGATGTTCAAAAGCGCCATGCCATTGCGCAAGTTCAATACAATCAAGATTGACAACAAGGTGCCAATCAAAGTGCCAGAGCCACCGAAAATAGACACGCCGCCCAGCAACACGATGGTGATAATGTCCAACTCGAACCCCAGGGCGACATCGCCGCGCACCGCCCCCACCCTTGCGGCATAGAGCAAGCCCGCAAAGGCCGCGATGGTGCCAGAAGCCATGAAAAGCTGCATCTTGTGGCGGTCGGTATCAATGCCCGCAAATTCCGCAACATCGCGGTTCGAGCCGATCACATAGGTTTTACGGCCAAAACCGGATCGTTCCAGCACGATGTAAAGCCCGATGAACAGCACGACAAACGCGATCAGCGCGAACGGAACCGGGCCAATCAAGCCGCGTTGGCCCAAAGCGTCGACCCATTCGGGGAAATCGGTGATACCGCGATCCTCGACCAAAACCCGCGCCAGCCCCCGAAACCCGATCAGGGTTGCAAGCGTCACCACCAAAGACGGCAAGCCGACGCGGGTGATGAACCAGCCATTGAACGCCCCGCCCGCCACGCCAATGCCCAAACAAAGCACCATCGCCAGCGGCGCCCCGATGCCTTGTTGCAGCATCCAGCCGAACGCGCAGGCCGATAGCCCCATCATCGAGCCTACCGAAAGATCAATCTCGGCATTGATGATGATGAACGTCATCACCAGGGCCACCACAATCTTTTCGATGGAAAGCTGAAACAGGTTGATCTGGTTGCCAATTGAAAGAAACTGGGGCGAGGCAAAAGCGTTGAAGGTGAAGATCACCACCAACACCGCCAGCAACAATCCCTCCCAGCGTTTCAACCGTGCGATCACTTCGGTCATTTCGATTTCTCCAATGCCGCCAGCGCCAGTTTGTGCGCCCGTGCGGCCCGCATCACCGCAAGCCTGCGCATCAGCACCGTATCGGTCGCAACCGAAATCAGGATGAGCGCGCCGAGAACCGCTTCTCGCCAAAACTCGGATACAATCTGCCAGCGCACCAGACTGGTGTCGATCACATCCACCAGAACCGCGCCCGTTAACGCCCCCAACACCGAGCCGGAACCACCAAAGATGTTCACCCCCCCGACGACGGCGGAGGCTACAGATTTCAACTCGAACCCCAAGCCTGCCACCACGGTGATGTTGCCAAAGCGGGCCAGAAACATGAAGCCAGCGAGCCCTGCAAGAATGCCCGACAGAACAAAGGCCGAAAACACCACCCGCCGCGCGTCGATACCTGCCATATCGGCCGCCTCGGGGTTCGAGCCTACCGCAAACAGCTGTCGTGCCGGGCGCAACCGGGTCAGCGCCAGATGAACCAGGATCACCACGGTCAGGGCGGCGACAAAGCCCGCGCGAAATTCATACGCGCCGATCGCAAACAGTTTTTGGTTCGGGAAATCAACCAGCCACTGCGGAAGCGTGGCGGATGTGATTGATTTTGCGTCGGAATACTCGACCAGAAAAGACCGGAACAGGGCCATTGTGGCCAGCGTCACGATGATGGACGGCACCCGTGCATAGGCCACAAGTGCCCCGTTTATGGCGCCAAAACCAGCCCCGATCCCCGCCGAATAGATCACCAACAGCAAAGGATTAAGGTCCGGGTTGTTTGATATCAGGCTGCCGGTGGCAAAGGCCACAAATCCCACCACCGACCCGATCGACAAGTCGATATTCCGCGTCAGGATCACCAGAGTCTGCCCGGTCGCAATCAGCGCCATGATCGCCACCGAACTGGAAATGCGATTGAACAACCGCCCGTTCAGATAATTCTCAATCTGGGTTGCAAAGAACGCCAGCATCAACACCAGAACCGTCAGCAAGGCGATCAATCGCAGGGTCTGTGGGTTCATCCGGTAAAACAACCGCATCACGCCACCCCCCGCAGGTCTTGGCCGGTGGCCAGCGCCATGATGTTTTCCTGGGTGGCCTCGGTATCGGCAAGCACCGCCATTTGCCGCCCCTCGCGCATCACCACGATACGGTCGCCCATGGCCAGCACCTCTGGCAAATCGGATGAAATCACCAACGCCGCACCGCCCTTGGCCACAAAGCCCCGGATAAGCGCATGCACCTCGGCCTTGGCACCAACATCAATGCCCCGCGTCGGCTCGTCCACGATCAGCAAATCGGGTGTCATCGCCAGCCATTTGGCCAGCATCACCTTTTGCTGATTGCCCCCGGACAATACGCCTACCGGCATCTCGACATTCGGCGTGCGGATGTTCAGCCGTTGGCGAAAAGCCTGCGCTGTCTTGCGTTCAGCGTCTTGATCAATCAACCCAAGCGGCGACAGATACCGGCCCAACGTGGCAAGGCTGATGTTCCAGCGGATCGGCAAGGCCATCGCCAGACCCAACTTGCGACGATCTTCGGACACATAGGCGATCCCTGCCGCCATCGCATCGCGCGCGCAAGTCAGTCGCAGCGGTTTGCCTTTGTACGTAACGGTGCCCGAGGTCGCCAGATGGATGCCAAACAGCGCAAGCGCCACATCCGTGCGCCGCGCGCCAATCAGGCCTGCCATGCAGACCACTTCGCCACGCCGCAGATCAAAGCTGATGCCATCAAACACCCCTGCCCGTCCAAGCCCTTGCACCGATAGAATAACCTCGGGCATGGCTTGCGATGGCATTTTGGTAAAATAGTTGCCGACTTCGCGCCCAACCATTTCTGCGATCATCATTTGTGGCGTGGTATCGCCCACCAGACGCGTCGAAATGTGTTTCCCGTCCCGGATCACCGATACCCGGTTGGCCACCTCGAACACCTCTTCCAACCGGTGCGAGATATAGACGACCGACACGCCATCCGCCGCCAAAGCCTTGGCAATCCGGCGCAACTCGGCCGCCTCATGCGCCGAAAGCGAGGCTGTCGGCTCGTCCATGATCAACACGCGCACATCTTGGGAAAGCGCGCGCGCAATCTCGACCGCTTGTTGTTCTGCCAGCGTCAGACCACTGGCAATCCGGTCCACATCCAGCGTCATGCCGATGCGCGCGATCAGATCACGCGCCTTTTGCCGCATCGCCCCACGTTTCAGCAAAACCCCCTCGGTGGTCGACGAGATGAAGATATTTTCCGTCACATCCAGATCGGGGAACACCATTGGTTCCTGGTAAATCGCAGCCACGCCCCGCAGCCTTGCGGCCTTGGAACCCGACAGGGTCACCGCCACACCATCAATTTCGACCCCCCCTGATGTGGGTTGGTGAATGCCGGTCATGATCTTGATCATCGTCGATTTGCCAGCACCGTTTTCGCCAACGATGGCATGCACTTCGCCGGGAATCAGATCCAGCGACATATCGGTCAGTGCGGCAGTCATCCCGAATGATTTCGAGACCGACCGCAGGGCAAGCGTCGGGTTGGCCATAACGGGGCTTTCATTGCGGAAGGTGCGGCCGGTCAATCCGGCCGCACCCATGCCATTACTTGGCGGCTGCCTCGACGTTTGCCGCAGTATAAACCGTAAACGGCCCCATCAGGATGCGCTTGGCACCTGCACGGCCCGGATCTTCCTCGATGGTGAAATCACCCATGCGGCCGGCGGTAAAGCTTTCGCCGATTTCGCCTTTCATCTGACCGGTGGCCAAGCCATATGCCGTCATATAGGTCAGATAGCCCAGGTCCCGGAAATCCCACAGCGCGAATTCCGGCGCGCAGCCGTTCATCGTGTAAGACACCATTTCAGACGGCAGACCAAGGCCAGAAACCTTGACCTTGTCGCACAGGTTTTCGTCCTGCATCGCCTTGGCAGATGCTTGTATACCCACGGTGGTCGGTGACATGATCAGCCCCAGATCGGGGTATTTATCCACCAGCGCCAGCGCGCGATTGTATGAAACCTCGGCTTGGTCATCGCCATAAACCACGTCGACCAACTCGATATCCGCGTATTTGGCATCCGCGGCCAATGCCGCTTTCATGGCGTCGATCCATGCGTTCTGGTTGGCCGCATCCGGGGTAGCCGACAGCACCGCCATTTTGCCTTTGCCGCCCAGAATCGAATGCGCCATATCGGCCATCACCACCCCGATAGAGCCGAAATCAACCTGCGCCACGAACACGTCTTCGCCCGCGCCCGACGGGATCGGGCTATCCCATGTCACCACTTTTGCACCAGCGGCTTGTGCGGCCTGCGCTGCGGGCGTGATCTGGTCGCCCGCGTTATTCGACAGCATGATCGCGCCCTGCCCCTGGGTGCCCGAGGTCGTCATGATTTCGATCTGGCCAGCAACCGAATTTTCTGGCGTAGGCCCGACGAACAGCAACTCGCCGGTGTTTGCCATTTCCTTGTGAGCTTCTTGCGCGCCTTCATTGGCCTGATCGAACACCAAAATCCCAAGGAACTTTGGCAGCAACACCATATTGGTGGCCTTGCCGCCTTCCAGTTTGATCGCCTCGGCATAGGCCATGCTGGCCCCGCCAAGCATAAGCGCAGCCAGCGCGCCGAAAAGTTTTGTCTTAGACATGTCGTCTCCTCCCAGAGTTTTCGTGGCACAACGCCGTGCCGGGCCGTCTTTCCCGTGCGCGCCTGCGGTCCTCCAACCAAATGGCGCGACGGTATGTCTTGGTGCTATTCCGGCACCGGTTTGCGCGGGGCCATTCCTGTCAGCGCGCGCGTCACATCCTGCGCCACCAATTCCTGCAATCGATGGATCGCCGCCTCGGAATACCAGGCGCCATGCGGTGTCAGCAGCAGGTTGGGTGCTTGGCGCAGGCGCGACGTCGCGGGCAAAGGCTCGACGTGAAACACATCCAATGCGGCTCCGGCGATCACACCGCGCGTCAAAGCATCGGCAAGATCATCCTCGTTGATAAGCTGCCCCCGTGCGGAATTCACGATCACCGCATGCGGCTGCATCATTGCCAATCGGGCGGCGTTGAAAAACTCGCTGGTTTGTGCGGTCGCGGGTGCGTGCAGGGATATGATGTCAGCGGTGCGCAGCAGCGTCACTGCGTCAACCAACATAACCCCAAGCGACGCCGCATCCGTAGCGCCAAGCCCCGGATCCGCAACGATAAAGCGAAAGCCAAATCCACCCAGCCGCGCCAGAACCGCCCGGCCAATCTGCCCCATGCCAAAAAAGCCGAACACGGTTTTGTTCAGCGGCTTCATCGGCTTGCATATTTTGACCGCCGCCCATTCCCCGCGCCGTACCGAGGCATCCAACATCGGCAACTTGCGCAACAAAGCCAGCGCTGCGGCTGCCGTGTGATCTGCCACCTCGTCGGCACAATAGTCGGGCACATAGCCCACGCGCAGCCCATGCGCCTTGGCTGCAGCCAGATTGATGTTGTTGTAGCCAACGCCGTAGCGGATGACCGTTGCCCCCGGCTTTACCGCCGCCGCCGACATAGGCCCGAATGGCGCAAACTGCACGATCGCCACATCCGCCCCGGCCACCGCTGCGGCGACATCCGCGTCCGTTCGGCATTGAAACGCCGCAAACCCGGCCCCCGCCGCCTTTGCCGCCGCTTCTTCCTGTGCCAAATCGGGGAAGGTGTAGTCCGTAACAACCACGCGCATCATACTGTATCCTCCAGATAATCATGGATGATCTCGCCGGGGATCAAGGTGAAATCGGCACGCCAATAGAACCCTTGCAGCGGCTCGAGAACCGGCAGCCGGAACACCGGCAATTGCGCGTTCGCCCGCAGTTCCACCGTGCATGGCCCAACCCAGGCTTCATGCACCACCACCTCGGCCAACTTGCGCGAGGTCAGTTGCCGGATCGCAGGCCGCCCGTCGATATGATCCACCGCCTTCAGGTTCAGGTTGGTGGCAAAGTCGAAATGCGGCTTTAGCGCCTCTGCTTCGACGCGGCGCTGCTTATATGGCAGCGTTCCGGTAATCACGTCGATGCCATTGCGTTCAACGGTGCCAACCAGCAAATCCCCCCGCGCCTCAAGCCGCGGCAGACCCAGCTTTTTGGGTTGCCCATGCACTTCACGCCCATGTGCCACGCCGATATCCGACGACAGCACCAGATAGGGTGAATACGCGCCCTGCCGTGCCCCCAAAGCCGCGCCGAACATCACATTGGCCTCGCAGTAGGGTCCAAGCCAATCGGTGTCGTTCATCTTGTAGATATGCACACAGGCCACGTCGCCCACCGGCACCAGCGGCGGCGGCAACAAAAAGGCCATCGCCGCAGGATCGGTGCGCCAATACAGCGTCATGATCTCGGCATTGCGAAACCGGAACGGAAACGGCGGGATCATCGGCGCATCCCAAGGCGTTGAAAACCCACCTTTGCGGATGTCATCTTCCGTGGGCCGCGTGACGCCAAACTTGCTGGTCATGCTGATGCCAGCCGGCGCACGACCGCCTCTTGCACATCAATCCCAAGCCCCGGCCCGTGGATCGGATAGGCCCAACCATCCTTGTGCCACAGCTTTTCGGCCACAAGTTCGTCTTGCACCACAACCCCATGTGGCTTGAATTCGAATATCTCGGTATTGGGCGAGGCCAGCGACAGATGCAAACTTGCCGCCGTGGTGATTGCTGTGGACCAAGCGTGCGCATTGATGCCTTTGCCATACTGCGTGGCCAAGGCATCGACGTGGCGAAAGCCGGTAATACCCTCTACCCGCGCCGGATCAACGCCATATATATCAATGGCTTGCACGAACTCCATTTGGCGACGATACCCTGCCTCGGTGAATTCTCGTTCGCCCGACGCCAGCCTGACCTTGGTGTTGGCCCGCAGTTTTCGGTAACCGGCATCGTCGGTCACATAAAGCGGCTCTTCATACCAGCCGATGCCCAGATCATGCATCCGGTTTGCCACCGAAATCGCGGTGTCCACATCCCAGCGCACGCCATTGCCGATATCGACCAATATCCCCGCATCCGGCCCCAAAGCTGTCCGCAATGCCCTGATAAAGCTTACATCGGTATCCGGATCGCCGCCAATATTGCTCTCGCCCTTCTTGGCAAACCCAAGCTTGCAAGACCGAAAGCCAGCCGCAAAATACCCCTCTACTTCGGCCACGCAAGCTGCCTCGCCGCGCTTGTTGACATGGGCCGAGGCGTTGGCAAGCAGGCGTTCGCGCTTTAGCCCACCCAGCAGAGCGTAAAGCGGTTTTCCCGCGATTTTTCCGGCAATATCCCACAGCGCCATGTCGATGCCGGAAATGGCAAGGCTGGCAATGCCGCCCTCCCCATACCACCACACATGCCGCCGCATCTTCTGCCAGTTGGATGCCGTATCCACGGCGTCACCCTGCAAAATGGGCAACAACCCCTCGCGGATGATCAAAGCGACCGCTTTGCACGCCTCTGGCCACATCGCGATACACTCGCCCCAACCCACCACGCCGTGATCGGTTTCCACCCGCACCAGTACCGTGCGCCGAATTGTGTTGAAATCATTGGGATCAGGATATTCGATCGGGATCGGCTCGATCTTTGCTATTCTGTCCATATGTCCCCCGTGCAAGCGGCAGCCTGCGGTCTTTGCATTGGCCCGGTGAAAAGCTTTGACAGATGACCCAAGCTTTATTACTTCACCAATTGGTAAGGCCAATTAACAACACGCTCAAAGAGAGGTCAAGTATAATGTTTAACCTGATACCGGTCCCTGTTCCCGACCTTACGGGCAAAACCATCCTTGTAACGGGGGCGGGAAAGGGTATTGGCGCGGCGCTGGTGCGGATTTTGGTGGCACGGGGAGCACATGTTTTCGCGGGGGTCTATGCGGCGGAACTGCCCGAAGATTTGCCGGCCAAAGCGACTGTTCTGGAATTGGATGTGACCTCGCAAAGCGATGTGGATGCCGCAATTGCGCGTATAAAGGCTGAAGCGGGGCGGCTGGACGTGTTGATCAACAATGCCGGTATTATTGCGCCGATCGGGCCTTTGGCCGGGCTTGACAGCGATGCGCTTGCCCCGGCTTTTGCGGTGAATGTGATCGGGATTCATCGGATGGTGGTGGCCGCGTTACCGCTGTTGCGGGCCTCGAAGGGGGTTATCTTGAACGCGGGGACCGGGGCCGCCACGACGCCGATGGAGGGATGGACTGCTTATTGTTCGTCGAAAGCGGCGATGCTTATGTTGACGCGGATGTTTGCGCTGGAACTGGGGCCGGAGGGGATACAGACGTTCTTTCTGGGCATCCCGCCGACCGATACCGCGATGCAGGGGTCGATCCGGGCGTCTGGGATCAATCCGATCAGCCAGATTCCGCAAGACAAGCTTGTCGCGGCCGATGTTCCGGCTTCTTGCATGGCCTGGCTGTGCTCGGATCAGGCGCGGCAGGTCGATGAGGTGCTGCTGGACGTCCGGCAAGACCGCTTCAAAGCGATGATGGGGGCCGGGTGATGCCTGTGTCAAGGGCGGCATAACACGCGTGTTATGAGAAGTAATATGCTGAAAATACTACACATTCCATTTTTTGTTAAGGAATTGTTTACCCGATAACACGAGAGTTATCGCAAGGCTTGCTTGGGCTTTGGCTTCGCGGCATGGTGGCGGCATGGATCACAAGGAATTTCTGGCGGGCCTCGACCTGCGGGTAAAAATGGAGCTGACGTCCAAATCGGACGAGGCGGGGCTGCGGCATCTTGCGGGGCATCTGGGTGCGATCTGCCTGCTTGGGCTGTGGATCGGGCTTGGCGGACCGCTGTGGTGGGCGCTGATCCCGGTGCAGGGTGTGCTGATCATCTTTTTGTTCACGCTGGAACATGAAGCGACGCACAAGACGCCGTTTGACAATGAGACACTGAACGAATGGGTCGGGCGGGCCTGCGGGTTCATGATTCTGCTGCCGTTCGAGTGGTTTCGATACTTTCATCTGGCGCACCACCGCTGGACCAATATCGAGGGGCACGACCCGGAATTGGTGGGCGGCAAGCCCGAAACCCTGCGGGCGTGGCTTTGGCATGTGACGGGGATTCCCTATTGGGTGGCGCAGGGCAAATTGTTTTGGGGGCTGACGCAAGGCACGGTGACCGCACCCTATTTGCCCGAAAGCGCCCTGCCCCGGATCTACCGCGAGGCGGAACTGATGGCGGCGGGCTATGCGCTGGTGGCCTTTACCTTGCTGTTTTCGCCGTTTTTGCTGTGGGCATGGCTGGTGCCAGTGCTGTTTGGCCAGCCGTTTTTGCGGGCCTATCTGCTGGCGGAACATGGCGACTGCGAGCGGGTGGAGAACATGTTTTTCAACACCCGAACCACGCTGACCAATGCGATAGTGCGGTTTCTGGCGTGGAACATGCCCTATCATGTGGAACACCATGTGTTTCCCCAAGTGCCGTTTCACAAACTGCCGCGCCTGCATCAAGAGGTGCAGCAGCATCTGAAGATCACCAACGAGGGCTATATCGACTTTACCAAGGAATATCTGGGCCGCCGGGCGTGGTAGGCCATACGGGCCAAGATTTTCCGACACCAAGCCGCTGGATCAGGGACTTGGACTGGCCACCAACACAGATCGTCAAGACCACACTCACCTTGGTTGCGCTGTTACTGATCGGATTGGCTGTGCTCGCCAGCTTTGAGTCGCGGGCGATCGGATATCAGTGGGCCACCGTTGCCGACATTCAATCAATGGCTTTGCAATGGGGCACCAAGACCAATTATTT
>JBAVTI010000262.1:0-8791 GCA_049696055.1 Paracoccaceae bacterium
ATCCAGCACCCGCACCCGCCACGGCACCGGTTGCGACAGCGCCAATGCGATTTCCATGCCGCCGCCCGCATCCACCAGCGATGATTGGGCGGCATCAAACCGGGCAAGGGCAGAAAGATCCTGCGCCGGGGACGCCAGCGCCGACACCAGTAGCGCCATAAACCCCAAAACCATCGCCCGCATTACGCCCTGCCCCGCCCGTTTATCTTTGCGCAAATATCCGCGCCGCAGGCAAAAATGTAAACTCACCTCTGCGCCATGAAGGCGGTCAGACGCGCCAACCCTTCGACGATATCCGCCGTCGCCCCGGCATAGGAAAACCGCAAGGTGCGGGCACCGCGATGCGGATCGAAATCCAGCCCCGGTGTGACGGCCACGCCCGCGCCATCCAGTATTTCGGCGGCAAGGTTCAGGGAATTGTCTGTCAGATCAGAAACATCGGCGTAAATGTAAAAGGCGCCATCGGGGGGCGCGAATTTGGCAAACCCCGCTTTGGCCAGACCGTCCAGCATAAGGCGGCGGTTTTGGGCATAGGTGGCGCGGTTGGCTTCAAGCTCGTCCACACAGTCAAGGGCTGCAAGCGCTGCGATCTGGCTGGCATGGGGCGGACAGATGAACATGTTCTGCGCCAACCGCTCGACCCCGCGGATATGTGCCTCGGGCACCACCATCCAGCCAACGCGCCACCCGGTCATGCTGAAGTATTTCGAGAACGAGTTGATCACATAAACATCGTCGCTGATTTCAAGCGCCGACACCGCGCGGTTGGTATAATGCAGGCCGTGGTAAATCTCATCCGAGACGAAACTGATGGCATTGGCGGCGCAATGCGTGATCAGGGCCGACAGCGCTTCCCGCGACAACATGGTACCCGACGGATTGCCCGGCGAGGCGACGATCAGCCCCGCCAATCCAGCAATCTCGGCCAGATCGCCGGGTGTGGGCTGAAGGCGGTTTTCCAAAGAGGCCGCAATTCCAACGGGTTCCAGACTAAGCGCTTTTAATATCTGGCGATAAGAGGGATAGCCCGGCTCGCCCATCCCGACCCGGTCACCCGCATCAAACAAGGCGGTAAAAGCCAACAGAAACGCCGCTGACGACCCCGACGTGACCACGACGCGCGCCGGATCCAGATCAATGCCATACCAGCGCCGATAAAGCCCCGCGATACCGGCGCGCAACGCGGGCAGGCCAAGTGCCACCGTATAGCCCAGCGACCCCGATGCGATTGCGGCGGTGACGGCTGCCCGTGCAGCACTTGGTGCCGGAGTGCCGGGTTGGCCGATTTCCATGTGGATGATGTGCCGGCCTGCGGCCTCATGCGCGCGCGCGGCCTCCAGCACATCCATCACAATGAAGGGATCAACAACGCCACGCCTTGAAACCCGCATCCGAACCCCCTTATGCTGCGGCGCACACTGTGCGGACGGCGGCGGAATGGTCAAGGCGCAAGCGCCCCCTTTTACCCCCTTCGCATCCAAAGCGGCGCAAAGCTGCATACCGACGGAGACAAGATGAAGCTTTTTCCCACTGCCGCAATGCTTGCCCTTGCCGCCGTTCTGGCCAGCCCTTTGGGGGCGACCGATCTGGCCACCATGACCGATGCCGAACGCGAGGCGTTTGGGGCCGAAGTGCGGGCCTATCTGATGGCGAACCCCGAGGTACTGATGGAAGCCATCGGCGTGCTTGAAGAACGCCAAAAGACCGAGGCTGCGGCCGACGACATTACCCTGCTGCAAACCAATGCCGATGACATTCTGAAAGATCCGGCAAGCTGGGTTGGCGGCAACCCTGAGGGCGATATCACCTTGGTGGAATTCACCGATTATCGCTGTGGTTATTGCCGCAAGGCGCATGACGAAGTGGCCGAATTGGTGAAATCCGATGGCAATATCCGCTTTATTGTCAAAGAGTTCCCGATTTTGGGCGAGGAATCCACCCTGTCGTCACGCTTTGCGATTTCGGTGCGGCAATTGGCGGGCGATGACGCGTATAAAAAGGCGCATGACGCGCTGATTACCCTGCGCGGCGATGCGACATTAGAGACGCTGGAACGCTTGGCGGTCGAGTTGGGCTTTGATGCCCCGGCGGTCATGGGTCGGATGAATGCGCCCGAAGTAACGGCGGTAATCGACGCCAACCATGCGCTGGGGGATCGGCTAAAGATCAACGGCACGCCGACCTTTGTGATCGACCAAACGCTGGTGCGTGGATATGTGCCGCTGGACGGCTTGCGGCAGATTGTTGACGGCGAACGCAAGGGCTAACCAAGGGTTCTGCCGTCGTAGATGTGTAAACGCCCTAGTGGCAGGTGTTATTGAACTGTCCTTTGATGGCCGTCAAATCGCCTGACTGCACATCCCAATTCACTTGCCAGGTAAGTTCACAGGGAAAATCAACTTTGCGCGCATAGCCGTCGGTGGTGGTGGGGTTAAGAATAAATCCGTCGTTGACCAGCGTGGTGCGCAGGTCTGCCTCGGGCGTGCCCATCGGGAATTCGGCCTTCAGGCGCTGATCAAAAGCCACCGTGGCCGCGTCGTTGCCGAAGGGTAAATCTGCGCCAAGGCCCGGCGGTGGGTCGCCCATTGATTGCAGAAAGGTCATCACGACACCCGCAATCGCCCCCAGTAACGCCGCAGCAATCAGGACAGCAAGCCACCAGCGCCATCTCATTCAGCGGCGCTTTCCGAAGCTTGTGCTTCGATCTGTGCCGCCTTTTTCTGAACCAAATCAACGATATGGTCCACCATGGCGCTATTGCCCAACTTGTGGCTTTGCTTGCCAGCAAGGTAAACCATCCCTGACCCCGCACCACCGCCGGTAAAGCCGATATCGGTCATCAACGCTTCGCCGGGGCCATTCACCACGCAACCGATGATCGACAGGCTCATCGAGGTGGTGATGTGGGCAAGACGGTTTTCCAGCTCGGACACGGTTTTGATCACGTCAAAACCTTGGCGCGCGCAAGACGGGCACGAAATGATGGTGACGCCGCGATGGCGCAGGCCAAGGGATTTCAGGATCTCGAACCCAACCTTGACCTCTTCGACCGGATCGGCGGACAGGCTGACGCGGATGGTGTCGCCGATGCCGTTCCACAACAGATTGCCCAGACCGATGGCCGATTTCACCGTGCCAGATTGCAGGCCCCCCGCCTCGGTGATGCCAAGATGGATCGGCGCATCGGTCACGTCGGCCAACTGGTTGTAGGCGGCCGCCGCCATGAACACATCCGAGGCTTTGACCGAGATTTTGAATTCATGAAAGTCGTTGTCTTGCAGGATCTTGATGTGGTCCATCCCGGATTCGACCATCGCATCGGGGCAAGGCTCGCCGTATTTATCCAGCAGATGCTTTTCCAATGACCCGGCGTTGACGCCAATGCGGATCGAACAACCATGATCCTTGGCGGCTTTGATCACTTCGCGCACGCGTCGCTCGTCACCGATATTGCCGGGGTTGATACGCAGACAGGCAGCACCTGCTTCGGCGGCCTCGATGGCGCGTTTGTAGTGGAAATGGATGTCGGCGACGATGGGAACCGGGCTTTCGCGGATAATTTCGCGCAGCGCAAAGGTGCTTTCCTTATCCGGCGTCGAAATGCGCACGATATCGGCACCCGCCACCGCGCAACGCTGCACCTGTTCAATTGTCGCGGCGATATCGGTGGTCAGGGTGTTGGTCATGGTCTGCACCGAAATCGGTGCATCGCCCCCAACGGCCACGCGTCCTACCATGATCTGGCGCGATTTGCGGCGGTAGATATTGCGCCACGGGCGCACGGCGTTCAGAGACATTGGGCTTCCTTCATGCCGAACAGCAGTCAGGGCATATCTAAGCCCAGACAACCGGTTCGGCAACCTTCGGTCGGCAGTTTACTAATCAGCTGCCGGAACCGGAACGGCAATATCGGCCTGTGCCACATTGACGATACGCGCCAGATCGGCGTCGCCCGTCAGGTCGGCAACGGCGTATTTCTCGGTCAACGCCTCGGGCGACAGGGCCACGTTCTTGACCACCTGCGCGCCGGGCGCTGCGGGACCATAGGTCTGGCCGTTGACAGCAAAGTAGATCGAGCCCGAATTGCCCGACCGCAGCAGCGCCGCTTCTTCCATTTGCGGCACGGCATAGCGTTCGCCCGCATCCAGAATTTTCTCAAACAAAACAGTGCCATCAGGCGAGGATACCCGCACCCAAGACGGACGCACAGCCAAAACTTCGACAGCAGCAACACCGGCTTCGACCACCTGTACTGTGGCGTCGATTGCCGTGGGTGCAACTTGCGCCGTCACCAACGCCTCGGTCACAGCGCCGCCGATCAGACCCGGATCAATCGCCGCAATCGGGCCATCGCGCGATACCAGAACCGGCACGTCAAGCGCCTGCGGACGATAAAGCCGATCCATCAAATCAGAATTCTCTTGCGGTGCCACTTGGGCAACCACTGTCGTATCTTCGGGAGCAGACCGCACCAGCGGCGCCACACCCGGCACGTTGCCCAAGGGATCAATCTCGGCCACCACGGAAGGTGCCTGATCAACTGGTGCCAATTGTACGCGCTGCACCTCTTGCAACACCGACCAGCCACCAAAACCAATCGCGCCAATCAGCGCCACCAGCACCAGAAGCGATCCTACCGCACCCGGTTCAACCCGCGACAGGAAGGTTTCGCCCCGCGGCACGAAACTTGCATTCGGATTGGCCAAGGGATCGTGGAATTCATGCGAGGCGCGGCTGCGCACTGCGGTAATGCCGGCAGGCGAGGCCGCCGCAGACATGCCATGTGCCACTTCGAAATTCGCCTCGGCGCAAAAACGCTTGAAGGCCCAATCGGGGTCCATCGCCAGATAACGCGCATAAGACCGCACATAGCCCGCCACAAAACCCTGCGTTTCAAAGGCCGAAACGTCGCAGTTTTCAATCGCCGCAATGTAGGTTGCTTTGATCTTAAGCTCGCGCTGAACATCGAGCAGTGATTTGCCAAGGGTGGCGCGTTCGCCGCGCATGACGTCACCAAGACGCACCTCGAAATCGTCAAACCCTTTCGGTTTGTCGACCCCGGCCGTCGAAGGTTTGTTCCTCCGCCAGATCATACGCACTGCCCCGTCCTGCCCCATTGAACCTGAGTCGTCTTATAAACGACTCATAGCCCGTCCTATTGAGGATAAACTACCACAGGGCAAGGACTTTTGCATATGCAGAACCGTTCATGCCGACGCTTCGGCGCGATTTAGCGCACAATGCTGCCAGAGCGTATCCATCGCCTTGACCAGCGCGTCGATTTGTTTGGCATCATGCACCGGAGACGGCGTGAATCGCAGCCTTTCGGTGCCGCGCGGAACGGTTGGAAAGTTGATCGGCTGGACGTAAATACCGAATTCTTCCAACAACATATCCGACAGCATTTTGCAATGGATGGGGTCTCCGACATGCACAGGCACAATATGTGACCCATGATCAATGATCGGCAGACCCATTGCCTTCAGTCGCATCTTCAGGATGCGCGCATGCAGTTGCTGGGTATCGCGCAGCGATTGTTCGGTCTTAAGTACCCGCACCGAAGCCGCCGCACCGGCCGCAATCGCCGGGGCCAATGAGGTGGTGAAAATGAAGCCCGGCGCATAGCTGCGCACCGCATCCACCATCTTTGCAGATGCAGCAATATAGCCGCCCATCACGCCATAAGCCTTGGCCAAAGTGCCGTTGATGATATCAATCCGGTGCATCACGCCATCGCGTTCGGCAACGCCTGCGCCGCGCGGTCCATACATGCCAACGGCGTGAACTTCGTCGATATAGGTCAGGGCGCCAAACTCTTCCGCCGCATCACAAATCTCGGAAATCGGGCCGAAATCGCCATCCATCGAATAGATCGACTCGAAGGCAATCAGCTTGGGCGCGGCAGGATCATCGGCCGCCAGCAATTCGCGCAGATGGGCCACGTCATTGTGGCGGAAAATCCGTTTGGCCCCGCCGTTACGCCGCACCCCTTCGATCATCGAGGCATGGTTCAACGCGTCGGAATAGATGATCAGACCGGGAAACAGCCGCGGCAACGTGCTTAAGGTGGCGTCATTGGCGATATAGGCCGAGGTGAAAACCAGCGCCGCTTCCTTGTGGTGCAGATCGGCAAGTTCGGCCTCAAGGCGTTTGTGATAGACCGTGGTGCCGGAAATATTGCGCGTGCCACCCGACCCGGCACCGGTCGCATCCAAGGCCTCGTGCATCGCGGCCAATACTTCGGGGTGTTGGCCCATGCCAAGATAATCGTTGCCGCACCAGACCGTTATATCCTTTTCAGTCCCGTCGGGTCTGCGCCAGATGGCATGCGGATATGCACCTTTTCGCCGCTCTATATCAATGAAGGTGCGATAGCGCCCCTCGTCGTGAAGGCGGTTCAGGGCGGTATCAAGTGCAGCGTTATAGTCCATTTCCGTCTCCCTGGCCGCGGGCCATTATTGGTCCGGCTGGGTTATGTCTAGGCGATCAAAGTGGTGTCCGCTTTGATATTGGTCAAATGGCATATCTGAAAGAGGGTATTTTGTCGCGCCGACTTTGGTCTGAGCAATCGGCATTCTTTGGTCTGAACTTTGTTAGTCGGCAATCGCGACAGCACAGTCCTTGGGCGCAACCTCGGCCTTGCCTGCGCAGGTGGCGATAGCGGCCTCGGCGGCACCTTGCCCCGCGGCAATACCCCAAAGTCCGGTCTTGGGCGAAATGGCCAAAGCGATCGGCCCCTGCCCCTTATAGTCTGTGCGAAAACCTTCGGTCGCAGCGGCCGACAACTGAAATGCCCGCGCCTCCCAGCCTTTTGGCCGGATCAACGCCACCACCATGCAGGGCCTGGCCCCTTGGCGCTTGGCATCGCATTCCGCTTTGGCCACGACCGATGCGGCGTCTGTGTCATGATAATTGGCGGCGGCAACGGTCGCCTCGACCATCAATCCTTCGTCTGGCGATACCGCAACCGCGCCGTAATAGGGTTGGGCCTCGGCAACCATCGCCAGGGCTGCGACATCAGCGGGTGACAGAAAATCCTGTGCCATCATTTCAACTACGGCCCCTTTGGGCGAAAACAGCATCGCCTTGGCGTCCTTGCCGGAAATGGGGTCGGCTGCCGCCGCATTGGCCAGCACCAGAACCGTCGTTGCAGCCCAAAATCCACGCATGACGTATCTCCTGTCTTTGTCGCCTTTTACCGTGCTTCGCCGCCTCTGGACAGGGGGGCCGCACCTGATACGTTGGCTGCCAATGCCGAAATTAGGAGAATGAGATGTCGCTTGACGCCGTGTTGGCCCGGATTGACGAAACCTTGCCGCAAGCGACCGACCGCTTGCTGGACCTGCTGCGAATCCCGTCGATATCCACTGATCCGGCGTTCAAGGGCGATTGTGATCGCGCGGCGGATTGGCTGGTTGCAGATTTGCAGGAACTGGGATTCGAGGCGACCAAGCGCCCTACCCCCGGTCATCCGATGGTGGTGGCACATTGTAAGGGGGCGGGGCCGCACCTTTTGTTTTACGGGCATTACGATGTGCAGCCGGTCGATCCGCTGGCGCTATGGGACCGCGATCCGTTTGATCCGGTGGTTGAGGAAACCCCGAAAGGCCGGGTGATCCGGGGGCGCGGGTCGTCGGATGACAAGGGTCAGCTGATGACGTTCCTGGAGGCATGCCGGGCCTGGAAGGCGGTGCATGGGTCTTTGCCCGGCAAGCTTACGATCTTTTTCGAGGGCGAAGAGGAATCCGGGTCGCCGTCGCTGATCCCGTTCATGCAGGAAAATGCCGCCGAGTTGAAAGCCGATATCGCGCTGATCTGCGATACCGGGTTGTTCGATTCGACCGCCCCCGCGATCGTGACGATGTTGCGTGGATTGTTGGGTGAAGAGGTCACGATCCATGGGCCAAACAAAGACCTGCACTCGGGGATGTATGGCGGGGCGGCGATCAATCCGATCCGGGTACTCAGCCGGATCATTGCCAGCCTGCATGACGCGACCGGACGGATCACGGTGCCGGGGTTCTATGATGGCGTCACTGAATTGCCCGACGCGATCCGGGCGCAATGGCAAAATCTGGCGTTTGATCATGCGGCGTTTCTGGGCGATGTCGGCCTATCTATTCCGGCAGGCGAGCAGGATCGCACGCCTTTGGAGATGATCTGGTCACGCCCTACCTGCGAAGTGAACGGGATGTGGGGGGGCTATACCGGGGACGGATTCAAGACGGTTTTGCCCTCGGAAGCGCATGCCAAGATCAGTTTCCGGCTGGTCGGGGATCAGGATCCGCATGTTCTGCGAGAGGCATTCCGCGATTATGTGAGGGGGATGGTTCCGGCGGATTGTCGGGTGGAATTCCACGATCATGGGGCGTCGCCAGCGGGGGTGATGGCGATTGATCATCCGGCGTTCGAGGTGGCCCGCAAAGCTTTGACCGAGGAATGGGGCAAGGCTGCGGCCTATGTGGGATGTGGGGGGTCGATCCCGATTGCGGGGTATTTCAAGACCTATCTGGGGATGGATGCGATGCTTTTGGGGTTCGGAAAAGACGATGATCAGATCCATTCTCCGAACGAAAAATATGACATGCAAAGCTTTCATAAAGGCATCCGATCCTGGGCACGGATTTTGGACCGGCTGATGAAATAGCGGTGTCAGGCTGGGGCATAACACGCGTGTTATGAGCGATAATCCATTGTAACAGCTGTGGTTTCTGTTTTTTGTTAACATTTTGGTAAGGCGATAACACGCCTTATCGAAGCTTGATCCGGGCGGCGAAACGCAGCTCAACTG
>JBAVTI010000263.1:0-5303 GCA_049696055.1 Paracoccaceae bacterium
ATCTGGGCCTTGGTTGGGCGATCTCGAAGAAGAAGGCGGACTATCTGGGCAAGCGCGGGCAAGAGCGCAGTTTCCTGGCCGACCCGGAGCGCTGGACGTTGGTGGGGCTGGAGACGCTGGATGGATCGGTGATCCCGGATGGGGCGATTGCGGTGGCCGCAGGGGTGAATGCCAACGGACAAAGAAATACCGAAGGGCGCGTGACCTCGACCTATTTCTCGCCGACGTTGCGGCGCGGGATCGCGATGGGCTTGGTGAAACAAGGGGCGTCGCGGATGGGGGAAACGGTCGAGTTTCCCAAGATCGGCGGCGGGTCGGTGAAGGCGCGGATCGTCGATCAGGTGTTCTTTGACAAGACCGGGGAGAAGCAAAATGTCTAATGTTGTAAGCGCCTTGGGTGGTGCGGCGTTTGATGGATTTGCGGTCCTGCGCGAGATTGGCCCGCTGGGAATGATCACGTTGCGCGCGAAACCTGATGTCAAGGGATTGGCGGCGGCGGTGAAGGCGGCGGTGGGCGTGGGCGTACCTGCCGCGCGGCGGATCGAGATCAAGGAGGGGCGCGGCGCGGGTTGGATGTCGCCGGACGAGTATCTGCTGATGCTTCCCTATGGCGATGTGGCGGCGGCTTTGGACGTGCTGCACGCCAAGCTGGCGGGCGCGCATTTTCTGGCGGTGGACGTGTCGGATGCGCGGGCGGTGTTCCGTATAGAGGGGCCAAAGGCCGATCAGGTGCTTGCCAAGCTATGCCCGGTCGATCTGGAAACCCTTGCAGCGGGCGAATTGCGGCGCACCCGGGCGGCACAGGTTGCAGCGGCGTTCTGGCGCGAGGGCGACGGATTTACCCTGGTCAGTTTCCGGTCGGTGGCGGGCTATGTGATGGGGCTTTTGACCCATTCAGCGCAGCCGGGGTCGGAGTTGCACTAAGTTTGGCGATTGCCTGCGGCAAACGGGGGGCTTTGCGCCCCCCGCACCCCCCGCAGAGTATTTTGTCAAGAGAAAATGCAAGGGCGAATTGCGGCCTAAGGCGGGTGCCGCCTCTTGACCTCTGCGGTGCGCGGCACTCTATAGAGAGAAGCGAATTCCCTGAACAGGAGACGAAAAAATGGCGTTTACCCTTCCCGATCTGCCCTATGCCCATGATGCGCTGGCCGCACTTGGGATGTCGAAAGAGACGTTTGAATATCACCACGACATTCACCACAAAGCCTATGTTGATAACGGCAACAAGTTGATCGCCGGCACCGAGTGGGAAAACAGTGCGGTCGAGGACATCATCGTCGGCACCTATAACAAGACCGCCGTGGCGCAGAGCGGTATCTTCAACAATGCCTCACAGCATTGGAATCATGCGCAATTCTGGGAAATGATGGGGCCCGGTGGCAAGACCATGCCGGGGGCATTGGAAAAGGCGCTGGTCGAGGCCTTTGGCTCGGTGGCCAAGTTCAAGGAAGATTTTGCCGCCGCAGGTGCGGGGCAGTTCGGGTCGGGTTGGGCTTGGCTCGTGCGCGACAAGGATGGCGCACTGAAGGTGACCAAGACCGAAAACGGCGTGAACCCGCTGTGCTTTGGCCAGACCGCCTTGCTGGGCTGCGATGTGTGGGAGCATTCCTACTACATTGATTTTCGCAACAAGCGCCCGGCCTATCTGACCAACTTCCTGGACAAGCTGGTGAACTGGGAAGCCGTCGCCGCCCGCATGTAAGCCGTAACACCAATATCAAAGGGGCCCTCCGGAACGTTCGGTGGGCCTTTTTCGATGCAATTCGGTGTTCCGTAGGCTGGTCTTTGTAGACCCGCAACACCCGCACTGCACCGCAGCCAAGGGCGCGTTTAGGGGGGGGCTCGCGTAAGGCGATGAGACGGGGGTGTTCGGCTTATGGCACGACGCAGTAATATGGTCGACAATTGACCAGCAGACAGGAGGTTTCGCATGGCGATGCTTACGAAGGGAACTTGGGTCGTTGTGGCCGATAGCGAACGGGCGATGATTCTGGAGAATGTGGGCCACGCGCGCACACCGCTGTTGCGCCAGATTGACCGGTTCGAGTCTACGGAAGTGGCCAAGGCAGGGGCGCGTTCCGGCAAAGCGTTTGATCAAGGCAAGGATCAGCGCACCGCAGTCGAGCCGCCGGACCATCTTCGGCTGGGGGCCGAGGCACTGGCGGCGGTTTTGGTGGCGCATTTGCTGAAGAAGCTTGCCAAGGGCGCATTTGACGCCTTGGTGATTGCAGCCCCGCCGCAGGTGTTGGGGGCCATTCGCGACCAGATGGATGAAACCTTGCGCGCCCATGTCGTGGCCGAAATGCACAAGACGCTGACCAAGCATCCGATGCACAAGATTGCCGAGCTGGTTTCGGAAGAACTTGGCAAGGGCTGAGGCGGGCCTTTCGCCGGCAGCCGATTTGCGCCAGAAGGCATTTTGACCAAGGGGCATCGGATGCGCGACGAGATAAAAGGTGTCATCGCAATGGCGGCGGCCAGCACGGTCTGGGGCTTGTCGCCGATCTATTACAAGCATCTGGCCCAAGTGCCGCCGCTGGAGGTGCTGAGCCATCGCACGCTGTGGTCGCTGTTGTTCTTTGGCATGGTGTTGGCGTGGCAAGGGCGGCTGCATCTGGTGCCTTTGCTGTTGCGCGGGCGCGGGCTGGCGGTGGTGATTTTGGCTGCGGTGATGATCTCGGCGAATTGGTATTTGTTCATTCTGTCGGTGCAGCTTGGCCATACGGTTGAGGCGAGCCTTGGCTATTACATCTTTCCGCTGGTGGCGGTGCTGATCGGGATGCTGGTGTTTGGCGAGCGGCTAAGCCGGGGGCAGGGCCTTGCCGTGGCTCTGGCGGTCGCGGCAGTGGGGGTGCTGACGGCGGGTTTGGGGGTGGCACCGTGGATCGCGCTGACCTTGGCGGTAACATTCGGCGCCTATGGCTTGATCAAGAAGCGGCTTGGCGCGGGGCCGGTGGTGTCGGTGACCGCCGAGGTATTGGTGTTGGCGCCGCTGGCAACCGGGTGGCTTTGGGGCGTGCATTCCGGCGTTTGGGTCGAGAGCGGGCGCTTTGGCGGATGGTTCGGGCAAGATATTGAAACATCAGCGCTTTTGGCCTTTTCAGGCGTGATCACGGCGGGGCCGCTGATCTTGTTTTCCTATGCGTCGCGGCGGGTGTCGATGGCAACCTTGGGGTTGGTGCAATATCTTAACCCGACGTTGCAGTTTCTGTGCGCCACGCTGCTGTTCGCCGAGCCATTTTCACGCTGGCACGGTATTGCCTTCGGGCTGATTTGGGCGGCATTGGCACTCTATTCGTGGGAAAGCCTGGCTCAGGACAGGGCTGTGCGCAGGGCGAGCGTCAGGGTGGGCACATCTGCCACGGTGGTAAAGTAGCCGCGCATGGTGGGTTCGGCAAAGCCGCTGTCGATGACGTGATCCAAAAGGTTCAGCAGCGGTTGCCAGTAGTCTTGGGTGTTCAACAGATAGATCGGTTTTTCATGCAGGCCGATCTGACGCCAGGTTAACACCTCAAAAAACTCGTCCAGCGAGCCTGCGCCCCCCGGCAGCACCACGATGGCGTCCGAGTTCATGAACATCACCTTTTTGCGTTCGTGCATGTCTTGGGTGATCACCAATTGCGTCAGGTCGCGCTTGCCCTGTTCGCGGCCCATCAGATGCGTCGGGATAACCCCCATCGACTTGGCTCCGGCGGTTTGCGCGGTGCGCGCCACCTCGCCCATCAGGCCGACATCGCCCGCGCCATAGACCAGCCGCCAGCCATGATCGGCGATCAATTGGCCGACCGCGCGGGCGTCAGATGCGTAGGCGGGGTTGTTCCCGGCACGCGCGCCACAGAAAACACAGACTGAACGAAGGGGTGTCATGCTGAAAGGCCCTGAAATGTGTTGCTTTGATCCCTGATATCGGGGTTCCTGTGGGAAAGAAAGCAGGGGTCGGCACAGGCCTCGCTGGGGGAGGCGTGAATGGCTGGATGGAAAGCAATGGGGGCGGGGGCGCAGGTCTCGGTTGTGGCGGTTGGGGCGGTGGTTGCGGCGGGGTTGGGGTGGTTGGTTCTGGCACCGGCACCCGATGCGCCGGTTGCAGAGCCGAGTGCTGTGGTAGCCGCCCCCACGCCTGCGCCTGTCGTCGAGTCTGCAGAGATTGCCGCACCGGTTGCGCCGGGGTTTGATACGGTTCGGGTAGAGCCTGATGGCAGTGCTTTGGTTGCAGGCCGGGCGGCGGCAGGGGCGGCGGTGTCGATTTTGGTGGATGGGGCAGAGGTGGCGACAGCTACTGCCGATAACGGCGGCAAGTTCGCTGCCCTGTTTAGTTTGCCAGCCTCGGAGGCGCCGCGCATGCTGACCTTGCGGGCAACTGTGGCGGATGGCGCGCAGGTAGCGTCGACGCAAAGCGTGGCGCTAGCGGCAACGGTGGCACCGGTGGCACAGGTGGCGGTGATTGCTGCGGCGGTGCCCGAAACGACTGCGGTGCCAGAGGCGACTGGAGTTGCAGAGGCGACTGCGGTGCCAGAGGTGACTGCAGTGCCAGAGGCTGGGGGCGTGGCTGCCGAGGTGACTGCAGCGGCGGTGCCCGAACCGGTTGAACCTGCGGCACCGGCGGCGCTGTTGCTGTCAGAGGCCGGGGCACAGGTGTTGCAATCGGACGGCGCGGCGCTGGAAGGGGTGACGATTGATGCCATCACCTACACCGCGGCCGGGGCTGTGCAATTGGGCGGGCGCGGCTTGGGCGGGTCGGTGTTGCGGCTGTATCTTGATAACGTGGAATTGCACAGCTTGATGGTGCCAAAGAATGGCGGCTGGGTGACTACGCTGCCGCAGGTGACGCCGGGAATCTACACGCTGCGGGTGGATCAGTTGGACGACGCCGGCAAGGTAACCTCGCGGTTCGAGACGCCGTTCAAACGCGAAACGCTAGAGGCTTTGGCCGCAGCGACGGCCCCCGTGGCAGTGGCACCTGTGCCGGTCGAACCCGTGCCAGAACCGGCCCCAGAGGCGGTTGCGGTGGCCGAACCGGCACCTGTTGCACCGGTGGTTGCTAAGGCCGTGGCACCGGTTGCGGTGGCACCAGCGCCGGTTGAAGCCGCGCCGGTTGAAACAGCGCCTGTGGAACCAGTGCCAGAACAACCCGTCGCGGTGGCACCTGCGCCCGCAGAGGGTGCGGTGGCAGTCGAACCTGTGGCGGCACCCGCCCCAGCACCTGCACCGGTGCCAGCCTCGGCACCGCTGACGGTAACGGTGCAGCCGGGGTTCACCCTGTGGCAGATTGCGCAAGAAAACTTTGGCGAGGGCGTGATGTATGT
>JBAVTI010000264.1:0-10001 GCA_049696055.1 Paracoccaceae bacterium
GGCTGCCGATGCGGTGCTGCTGGGTGCCGTTGGTGGCCCGAAATACGACAACCTCGATTTTTCGGTGAAACCCGAACGCGGCCTGTTGCGTCTGCGCAAGGAAATGGACCTGTTCTCCAACCTGCGCCCGGCCCAATGCTTTGACGCGCTTGCCGATTTCTCCTCGCTGAAAAAGGAAATCGTCGCGGGCCTTGATATCGTGATTGTCCGCGAACTGACCTCTGGCGTTTATTTCGGCGAACCGCGCGGGATTTTCGTCGAGGGCAACGAACGCGTTGGCATCAACACCCAACGCTATACCGAATCCGAGATTGCCCGCGTCGCACGTTCCGCGTTTGAATTGGCCCGCAAGCGCAGCAACAAAGTCTGCTCGATGGAAAAAGCCAACGTGATGGAATCCGGCATTCTGTGGCGCGAAGTGGTGCAGGAAATTCACGACAAAGAATATCCCGATGTCCAGCTTACACACATGTATGCCGACAATGGTGCGATGCAGCTGGTCCGCGCCCCCAAGCAGTTTGACGTCATCGTCACCGACAACCTGTTTGGCGATGTGCTGTCCGATTGTGCCGCCATGCTGACCGGCTCGCTTGGCATGTTGCCCTCGGCTTCGCTTGGTGCCCCAATGGCCAACGGTCGCCCCAAGGCGCTGTATGAACCGGTTCACGGCTCTGCCCCCGACATCACCGGCATGGGCAAAGCCAACCCGATCGCCTGTATCCTAAGCTTTGCCATGGCTCTGCGCTATTCGTTCGACCTTGGCGACGAGGCCACCCGCGTCGAAGATGCGGTGGAAAAAGTGCTGGCCGACGGCCTGCGCACCGCCGATCTGATGGGCCCCGAAGGCGGCACCCCGATCTCAACCACGGGCATGGGCGACGCGATTATTGCCGCCCTCGACGCCAGCCTCTGATCCGGCACGGGGCGGCAATCAACCGCCGCCCCAACGCTTGTCACCCCTAGCCTTGGCCCACCATCCGGTCGATAATACCGTACCGCCAGCAGATGGCCGCCCGATCCCGGAACACCCATGACACATGTGAAATCGAACCTGCGTGGGGCGCTGTTGGCGCTGTTGGCTTTTGCGGTATTCGCCACGGCCGACGTGGTGGTAAAGTTTCTCGGCGGGCAATATTCAGCCGTGCAGATGATCTTTTTCTCGGTCCTGCTCAGCTTTCCGCTGGTGACCATCATGCTGATGAGCGACCGGTCTGATGGCCATTTGCGCCCGGTACATCCGTGGTGGACCGCCATCCGCACGGTGTCTGCCGTGATCACCGGCATCTCGGCGTTTTACGCGTTTTCCAACCTGCCGCTGGCGCAAACCTACGCCATCATCTTTGCTGCCCCCCTGCTGATCACCCTGCTGGCGATTCCGATCTTGGGCGAAAAAGTCGGCATCCGTCGCGGGGCGGCCATCGTTGTCGGCCTGATCGGGGTGATGATCGTGCTGCGCCCCGGCTCAGTGCCGCTAAACCTTGGCCACGCCGCCGCCCTCGCCGCCGCCGTTTTCTCATCGCTCGCCTCGGTCATCGTGCGCAAAATCGGTCAGGACGAGCGTTCGGTCGTGCTGCTGCTCTATCCGATGATGGCCAACTTTGTTGTGCTGGGCTGCGTTTTGCCCTTCGTCTACATTCCCATGCCGATTGAACACATCGGCCTTCTGGGCGTCATCGCGGTGTTCGGCTTTGTCGCCATGCTGCTGATCATCGCCGCCTACCGCACCGCCGAGGCCGTGATCGTCGCCCCGATGCAGTATTCGCAAATGATCTGGGCCGCGATCTTTGGCTTGGTGATATTCGACGAAAAACCCGACTTTTACACCCTTGTCGGGGCCGCCGTGATCATCGCCTCGGGCATCTATATCGTCCTGCGCGAAGACCGGCCCAACGTCTCGCTGAACAGCCCGGTGCTGCGCTCGAAAAGCCGTGCGGAAACCGGCGTGCTGCCCCGCATCAGCTTGCTGTTGCGCCGGATCGAACGCCGCGAATCCGGCGAGTGAATTGCCACCCGCGCCCTCTTGCAAATCTCCCCGTATCGGTCTAATCCCCCACCACGGTCGGAGCGTAGCGCAGCCTGGTAGCGCACCTGCTTCGGGAGCAGGGGGTCGGAGGTTCGAATCCTCTCGCTCCGACCAATTTCCCGATTTCCCACACCTTCGAAAATGCCCTCGCGTGATTGGCTTTACCCATCGGCGCAAACTGGTTTTGGCGCTCGAATATTCTGGAATTACTACTGGCTTTTGTCTGAACTTATGTCAGCGTTAGCGCACTGGTCATCTTTTTGACCAAAGGAGTCATCATGCCCGACTTCAGCGTGAAACCTCTGGATGCAAACACTTGGCCGGATTTCGCCCGACTGGTCGAGGCGCATAACGGCGTATGGGGCGGCTGTTGGTGCATGGGCTTTCACCCCAAGGGCCAAGGCTGGGGCACATCGGCGGCGCAAAACCGTATCGACAAACAGTGCCGCGTCCTCGAAGGCCGCGCCCATGCAGCACTGGTCTTTGATGGTGCCGACTGTGTGGGGTGGTGCCAGTTTGGCACGCCGGACGAACTGCCGCGCATCAAGAACAGCCGCGCCTATCTGGCAACCGACCCGGTTCTTCCCGACTGGCGGATCACCTGCTTTTTCTCGGCCAAGGGCTATCGCGGCAAAGGGGTCGCCTTTGCCGCCCTTGAAGGGGCCGAGCATGAAATCGCGCGACTCGGCGGCGGAACCACAGAAGGTTATCCCGAAGACACCGATGGCCGCTCGGTTTCCGGTTCCTTTCTTTTCAACGGGTCACTTTCGATGTTCGAGCGTCAGGGTTTCGCGCGAACCCGCCTTATCGGAAAGCACAAGTGGGTCGTCGCCAAAACCATTCCTCAGGCATCGGGCGTTGCAGGCTAGTCGGCGAATGCCCGCAACCGCTCCCCCTCACCGCCCCCGCCACGCCGCCAGAATATACGCCGCCGTCATCAGATCCAGATGCGCACCGCCGCCATTCTTCGCCAGCGTAATCTGATCCGCCGAACTCCGGGTATACGCCCCGCTTTCCAGATCATAGAAATCCGCCACAATATCGGCCTCGGAAATCACCCCCCGCGCAATCGGGTCTTTCAATTCGCCGATATGATGCACCGTGGTCGCCCGCGCATCGACAAAGATCGTCGCGCGCCGCAACGCCTCATCATCCACCTCGCGCATGTCCGCACGGTACGCCCCGATCAGGTCAAGATGCTGACCGGGGCGCAACCATTCCCCCTTCACAATCGGCTGATTGCTCATCGTCGCGGTGCAGATGATATCCGCCCGGCCCACCGCCGCCTCCAGATCCTCAACCGCCGTCACCCCCGGCCCCTCCATCGCCCGCGCCCCTGCAGGCGAACGGTTCCAAACCATAAACCGCGCCCCCGGAAACGCCGAGCGATAGGCCTCGATCATCGACCGCGCCACCGTCCCCGCCCCCACCAGCAAAATCGCAGCACTGTCAGGCCGCGCCAACCGCCGCGCCGCCAGCAAACTATCCCCCGCCGTCTTCCACTTGGTCACCATGTGGAAATCAATCACCGCCTCCAGCGTGCCGTCGCGGTCCGAATACAGCGTCACCGCCCCATTCACCGACGGCAACCCCAGCGCCCCATTGCCCGGAAAGATCGTCGCCGCCTTGACCAACAGACCCAAGCCATCAATCCACGCCGCCCGGCTCAGCAGCGTATCCTTGCCACGATACAAAAACGTATCGCCAATTTCCGCCCGAGGCAGCCTGTGCCCCGCCGCCAGCGCCTCGGTCAGCACCGTCCAATCCAACAGTGCCTCGGCCTCACGTCCAATGATCTCGATGCTCATATCCCTGCCTCCGCTGCCGTCAAAAGCCCCGCCTCAACCAAGGTCGCAGCCCAACCCGCCGCCCCCTCGAACAGATGCACCTGCCACCCCCGCGCCGCTGCTGCGGCGATGTTTTCGGCCTTGTCATCGGTGAACAGCAACCGCTCTGGTGCCACGCCGCTATCGGCCTCCAGCATCGCGTAAATCTGCGGGTCGGGCTTGATCACCCCCATCGCACCCGACACATAGGCCCGGTCAAACTCGTCGAAAAACTCATACTGGGTGCGGGCATAGGCATAGCTGTGCACCCCGAAATTCGTCAGCGCGAACACCGGCACCCCCTTGGCCCGCAGCGCCCGCAGCAACCCGATCGAGTGCTCAATCCGCGGCGAGGCCATCTCGATCCAGTTCAGATACCACATCCGGATCTCGTCGCGCCATTTCGGCGTCCGGTCGGCCAGATCAAAGATGGTTTCCCGAAACAACGCCCCTGCATCAATCGCAAGGTTCATCCCCTCCAGATCCACCTCATCAAACAGCGCCTCGCGTGCCGCCCGGCCAATCCGGCCATCATAGAACCGCTCGGGGTTCCACTCGATCAGCACATTGCCGATATCAAATACCACTGCTTCAGGCTTCACCCAAATTCTCCTGCTTGCGCCGCGTTTCCCGCCAGAACGTATAAAGCCCGGCCCCACAGATCAACGCAATCCCGGCCCATGCCGTGGTGTCGGGCCATTGGCCAAACACTGCAACCCCCCAGAAAATCGCCATCGGCATGCCGACATATTCAAATGGTGCCACCAGCCCGGCCTCACAGGTGCGATAGGCCTGCGACATCATCAATCCCCCGATGCCAACCGCCACCCCGGTTGCCACAAACGCTGGCCAATCCGTCATCGGCGGCCACACCCAGGCACGGAACAAAAACGCCAGGCTTGGGTCGGATGATCCCGCCAGATGCCCGTCCCCCACCCAAAGCCCCATTGTCGCAGACACCACAATGAACCCGCATTGCACAAAGAAATTCAGTGTCATCGCAGATTCGGTGTCGCGCATCCGCCGCGTCATCATATGGCTGGACGCATAGCAAAGCGCCGAGGCCAGCACCAACAGCGCCGCTGGTTGAATAACCCCCGATCCCGGCCGCAGCATGACCACCACGCCCAGCATCCCAACCCCCACCGCAGCCCAGCGCCGCGGGCCAACCGTCTCGCCCAAGATCACCACCGACAAAAGCGTCACCAGAATCGGCGCGATAAACGCCGTCGCCACCGCGTCCGCCAAAGGCAGCGCCGCAAGCCCCAGAAAATAGGTGACATTCGACACCATCACGATCGACACCCTGATCAGCTGATCCTTGGGCCGCCGCGTGATCAATTGCCGAAACCCGGTGCCCGAAAAGTGTATCACCAGCAGCACCAGCGACATTCCAATCGCCGCCCGCAGCAAGATCACCTGATGCAGCGCGTAATCGCCGGACAGAAACTTGATCGCCACATCATTCACCGAAAGCGTCAACCCGCCGCCAATGGCGAACAATATCCCCTTCAGGGTGGTGCTTCGGGCGCTTAGGTCGATCATGCCCCCAGATCACCCCAAAGCCTGCACAAAAACTGTTCCAAGCCCGACATCCGCCACGACATTCAGCCCGCTTTTGCCGCCCGCACCAACCGTTCCAGCACCTCCAGAAACCGCGAGCGATCGGCCTTGGAAAACGGCCGCCCGCCGCCTTGGCGAAACGGATCGGCACTGCGCAAATCCTGCATCAAATCCCGCGTCGCCAGCACATTGCCGATATTCGCCGCCGTCAGCGCCTCACCGTTGTGTTTCACCACCAACGCCCCCGCCGCCACGCATTTCGCCGCCAGCGGAATATCCCCGGTCACCACCACATCGCCCGGCCCCACCCGTTCCGCAATCCACATATCCGCCACGTCCGGCCCATCTGGCACAAACACGCTTTCCACCAGCGGATGGCTTGAGGGCCGGATCCCGCCGTTGGAAACCATGAACATCTTCATGCCATGCCGCACCGCCACCCGCTCGGCTTCCGCCTTTACCGGGCAGGCATCTGCATCAATGTAGATCGCTCCCCCCGTATCTTGGTCAGCCATAAAGCGCCGCCGCATGGAACCCGATATGGTCCTCGATAAACGACGACACAAAGAAATAGCTGTGGTCATAGCCCTTCTGCATCCGTATCGCGCCATTCTGCCGCCGCGCCATCATCGCCTCGGCAAGCGCTTCGGGCTTTAGCAAATCCAGAAACTGATCCGCCGCCCCCTGATCAATCAAGATCGGCCCGTCAAACCCGCGCTTTTTCATCAACAACGTCGCATCATAGGCCGCCCACTTGGCCTCATCGCGACCCAGATAGGCGGTGAACTGCTTGCGCCCCCATTCGCTTGCGGTCGGGTTGGTGATCGGCGCAAAGGCCGAAACCGACCGGAACCGCCCCGGAAAACTCATGGCAATGGTCAGCGCCCCATGCCCGCCCATCGAATGCCCGGTGATCGACTGGCGCTCCTCTTGCAACGGAAACGCGTTGAACAGCACCTTCGGCAGCTCTTCCGTCACATAATCCCACATCTTGAAATGCGGCGCCCAGGGCTTTTCCGTCGCGTTGACATAAAACCCCGCGCCCTGCCCCAGATCATAGGCCTCGTCATTCGCCACCCCCGGCCCGCGCGGGCTGGTGTCTGGAAATACCAAGGCAACCCCCGCCTCGGCCGCCCATTTCTGCGCCCCGGCCTTTTCCATCGCATTCTGATGCGTGCAGGTAAGCCCCGACAGATACCAGATCAGCGGCACCGGATCGGTTTCTGCCTCTTCCGGCAAGAACAGCCCGAACGTCATGTCACAGCCGCAGGCATCCGAGGCGTGGCTATACACCCCCTGCACCCCGCCAAACGCCCTATTCTCCGAGATCGTCTTCATCACCATTCTCCTTAGCTTAAAACCCAGGCAATCACCCCCGACACCGTCAGAATACTGACCGCCGTCGAGATCAAAATCGCCGCCGACACCCGTTGCGGTGCCACCCCATAGTGTTGCGCCAGAATATACACATTCCCCGCCACCGGAAGACTGGCCGCCGCAATCATCACCCCCGCCGCCTCGCGATCCACGTCAAACAGATATAGCGCCGCAAACGCCACCGCCGCCGGGTGCAACACCAACTTGCAAAACGATAACCACCCCGCCACCGCCAGCCGTTCCGCCGATTTGGTCGCCAGTGATGCGCCAATCGCAAACAACGCCCCCGGCGTCGCCGCCGCCCCCAACAGGCCCAGAAAATCGTTCACCGGCGCGGGCACCGCCATCCCCGTACCAGACCACACCAACCCCAGAACCATCGACACGATCATCGGATTGCGCACCAACCCAAGTCCCAGCGCCCGGAAAATCCCCAAACTCATCCTCCCTTGGCGCACCCCGGTAATGATCAGCGTGATCAGACTGGAAAACACAATCAAATCAATCGCCAACACCATAAGCACCGGCCCCGCAGCACTTGGCCCCAGCAGCACCACCAACATCGGCACCCCCAGAAATCCGGTGTTGCCGATCACCGAGCACTGTGCCTCAACCGCCGCTTCCTCAACGCTCACCCCGCGAAACAGCGCCACCGCCGTCGCCAAAGCATAAACCGCAAAACAGCCCGTCAAATACGCCAGCGCAAACGGTGTGCTGTAAATCTCGGCCAACGACAGATTGGCCGCAAACCGGAACAACATTGCCGACAGCGCAAAGTAAAACACGAATTTCGTCAGATAGGCCGTCGCCTCGGGCGTAAAAAACCGCACCCGCCCGGCCCAGTATCCCAGCCCGATCAACGCAAAGAACGGCAGGGTTTTCATCAGGATCGGCAGCATCAACGGGCCTTCACTCGGGGTTGCCCCAAAGGTTTCACGCCCCGCCCCCAGATGCAAGACCGCCCCCTTCGCCATTTCTCTTGTTCAAATACTCTCCGGGGGTCCGGGGGTGGAAAACCCCCGGCTGCCTGCCCCGAAAACCGCGCTAGTCGATTGGCCGGATCATGCGCTTTTCCAACACCCGCAGTACCGCCGCAAGGTCGTGGCCGCGTCGCAATATCTGCCCATCCATGCTGACCACAGCATACATCCCCTGCCGCAGCCGCAGCTTTGGCCGCTTTTCGATGCGGTAAAGCGGGTTCTCGGCAGTGCGGCGAAACACCGAAAACACCGCCATCTCACTCAAGGTGGAAATTCCATAGTCCCGCCACTCGCCGCAGGCCACCATCCGCCCATAAAGCGATAGAATGACCCCCAGTTCGCGGCGATCAAAGCTCACCTGTTCGGGTATCCGCTCAAAGGGCGAAAACGGCACCGGGGGCAAGGGCGGCTGTAGTGTCATGCACAAAGTCTATCGCCTTGGCCCGGCAAATCAACCCCGGCAACCAAAGCTTTGCGCTGCCTTGAACCTGCCGTGAAACCACCTTGAAACCACCGTCAAACCCCCACATCTCCGCCCGCTTTGGCCCAGATAACCAAAGCGTAGTAAGTGAAGACCTCCGGTGGCGCGGTCGAATTGCCCCCAACCCAGTCCGCGTTGCCGGATCACTTGCTGGAAAGAATGGCCCCTGTTGATCTGCTGTTGCAGGTCAACAGGGGCCGCATCTTTTCAAGGCTCTGAACGCAAATTCGGCTCAGATCACAAAAACCCCTCGGCAAGCCGCACAATCCCGGTCTCAAACCCCCGGCAATTGGTCTGCACCGCGTTCAGCCGCTTGCGCGTCGCCGGATGTTCGGCCTCCAATACCCCCATCCGCACCAACAGCGCCGCCACCACCGCCTCAGAGGCGCGGGTGCCGCCATCAACAATCTTTACCGCCACCCCAAGGCCCTTTTCCGGCACGATTGCCACGAAAACCGCCTCAGCCCCGGTCTTGATCGCCACGCGGCCACCCATCGCCCGCATCAATTCGGTGCAGGCCCGCCCCTCGCCCGCCACCAGTTCGGGATAGCGCGCCATCGCCCGCGTCAACCGATGTGCGGCCCGTGACCGTGTATTGCCCGCCTCAGACGCAGTGGCAAAAAATGCCATCGACCGCGCCAATCCGTGCATGCTGGTGGCAAAATTCGGCGCCGAACAGCCGTCGATGCCATGGCCGGGGCTATCCTCGCCCGTCACTTCCTCGAAGGCGGCCTTCACCGCCACCTGTACCGGATGATCCAATTCGACATAGTCCGCATGGCCGCCCAAATGCCGGTTCAGCGTCAAGAACCCTGAATGTTTGCCCGAACAATTGTTGTGATACTGGCACGGGCTGGTATCGGTCTTGATCAACCGATCCCGCTCGGCGCGGTCATAGGGCTCGTGGCTGCCACAGCGCAGATCCGCCTCGCCCAACCCCAGATCGGCAAGCCACTGTGCCGCCATGCCGGTATGCAACGCCGCCCCCTGATGGCTGGCGCAGGCAAACGCCACCTGTCGGTCGGTCAACCCAAACGCCGCCGCAGCACCGCTTTCCAACAGCGGCAACGCCTGCAACATCTTGCACGACGACCGCGGGAAAATCACCGCCTCCGGGTCGCCCCAGGCCTCGACAATTCCCCCCGCATCACAGATCACCGCGTGGCCCCGGTGGCTGCTTTCCAACATGCCCCCCCGCCACACATCCACCATCGGAACCGCTGCTGCCATCATTTTTCCCCTCACAGATGCGCGATTTACCGCCCATGGGGCTTTCGCATCTGGCCCTTTTTGCGTTATGTATGGGATATCGGGTTGAATAGTCCTTCGCTACAGGAAAAGTTCGCAACCAAGCGACGTGGCAAGGCGCAGAGGCAACGAAAGCTAGAGGCTGTGAACCATATGACATCCAATTTCGGGCGCACCCTCGCGGGTGCAATGATCGCACTGGCACTTTGTGGTGCCACCACCGCTGCATCGGCGCAAGAATCCACCAATCAGGTCGCGGTGATGACCGATTGGAGCGTGTTTAGCGAACCCAAGGAAGGCACGCCCGCCGAATGCTGGGGCGTCTCGTCGCCCAAGGAAACCGTGAACACCCGTGACGGCAACCCGGTTCAGGCCCGCCGTGGCGACATTTTGCTGTTTGTCACCTACCGCGCAGGCGGCGGCGGCAAGGGCGAGGTGTCCTTCACCGGCGGCTACCCCTTCGCCCCCGGCTCGACCGTCAAAGTCGCCATCGACGCCAATAC
>JBAVTI010000265.1:0-3686 GCA_049696055.1 Paracoccaceae bacterium
GTGCCAGCGTGGCCAGTTCCGGATCGGCCGGCCAAACCGCGCGGCGTTTTCGGTCGGCCTCGCTTGGTCCCCAAGCGGTAAGCCCCGCCCCGGCAACAGCGGGAATGGCATAGTAAATTGCCCGGTAGGCCAGAATTGCTGCCAACAACGGTGCTTCGGGGGCCGTCGGCAGCAGGGCAAGAAGCGTCACCTCGAAAGCGCCAACACCCCCCGGCGCACCTGAAACCAACCCCGCGCCAAGGGCAATCAGAAAGGCGGGCAACAATGTCGTGAAAGGCATCGCCAAATCAGGCGGGCACAGGGCGAAAAGCGCCAGCGCCGCCGCCCCGGTGTCAACCGCCGTCAAGACCAGCACCCGGCTTAACGTGAAACCATTGGGCAACCGGAAGATCCGGCCCCGCAGGGTGAGGGTCGGGGCTATAAGACACAAGGCTGTCAGCCCCAAAACGGCGGTGAGAACAATGAGGGAAAGGAATTTGAACGGTGCCTGCGGCAATATCAACAGCGTCATCGCGGTAACCGCCGCCCAACCGGCAAGAAAAGACACGGTGACGGCGAAAGTCATCCGGGTGGCCGCCCAAAGATCGATTCCGGGCAGCATCCGCCAGCGCAGAATCGCCCCCGTTACCACGCCAAGACCCAGCGTTTGGCTGACGGCGATTGCTGCGACCCCGGCGCGACTGGCGACGTTTGACGGCACGCCCGTGCCATAATGGCGATGCAGCGCTGCATCATATTGGCCAACTGCCCAAAAGCTGATGGCCGTGGCCAAGGCGGCAAGCCCCCATTGCGTTACCGATACGGTGCCGATCGAGCGCGCGACGGCGTCCAGATCAATCGAGGCGACGCGCGATTGCAGAAGATACAGGAAAAGCGCGGCCAAACCGACGGACAATGCTGCACGAAAGGCCAGCTGCCCCAGTTTTATCTGCGGCGCCGTCGCCTGCGATGCCGCTACAGCGCCGCGCCTGTCGGTAAAATCAGCCATCATCCGCTCCACCCTAATTCCCACTTTCGGGGGTAAGGCATTACGGTGGACAGCTGCTTAACGTTTCAAATTGCAGATAAACTTTGCAGGGGAAAAACGAAAAGGCCGCCCCAAAGGACGGCCCGCTCGGGCAGTTTTGCGGGGTGGATCAGAGTTCAGCCATCAATTGGGCTTTGGCCACGGGCAGCAGTTCGGCCATTTTGGCACGGATTGCATCGGCGTTGGACAAAGCACCCAGATCGGCGGCGATTTTGCGCACGACATCTTCAATGCCTGCCTCTTCGAAATCGGCCTCGACGACCGACATGGCATAGTCAGCCGCGTCCTGGCCGGTTTTCCCCAGCAGACCCGCCGCCCAAAGCCCGGTCAGCTTGTTGCGGCGCGCCTCGGCGCGGAACTGCATATCGGCATCATGGGCGAATTTGGCTTCAAAGGCGTTTTCGCGATCATCAAAGGTGGTCATGGCGGGGCCCCTCTTGGCGGTTCCGGTTTCCCTTCATATGCCCGTCCGCGCCCATGCCTGCAAGGGGGTGATGTGCGGTCATGCGGTCTGGTGCTTGCGACAGGCCGCCCCTTGTCGTATAGGCCGAGCAAGTTTCACCGGGGGCCATGGGTCGCCCGGCGTGTGGTCTGTCGATCGGAGAATTCATGGCACGTCGCAAGAAGGTCTACGAAGGCAAGGCCAAGATTTTGTATGAAGGCCCGGAACCCGGCACGTTGATCCAGTATTTCAAGGATGACGGACTGGCCGGTGCCACGCCGCCGCAAGCGATGGTGGAAGGCAAGGGCGTGTTGAACAACCGCTTGTCCGAGTTCTTTATGTCGGGGTTGAATGCGATCGGGGTGCCGACGCATTTCATTCGTCGCGTCAACATGCGCGAGCAGTTGGTGCGGATGGCCGAAATTGTGCCCCTAGAGGTCGTGGTGCGCAATTTCGCCGCGGGCGAGCTTTCGACCCGGCTGGGGATACCCGAAGGCGTGGCGTTGCCGCGGCCGATTGTGGAATATTACTACAAGGACGAAAAGCTTGGCTCGCCGCTGGTGTCCGAAGAGCATATCATTGCGTTCGGTTGGGCCAGCCAGCAGGATCTGGACGATATGATTGCGCTGGCTTTGCGGGTGAATGACTTCATGTCGGGGGTGATGCTGGGCGTGGGCATTCGTCTGGCTGATTTCCGCATCGAAGTGGGTCGGATCTGGGAAGGCGATTTCATGCGTCTGATCGTGGCCGATGAGATCAGCCCGGACAGTTGCCGCTTGTGGGATCTGCGGGGTCTTGAGGCCCCCGACCGCGAGGGTCTGGTGCGCGAGCCCGGTCCCTTGGCCGACGTCTACACCGAACTTGCGCGGCGGTTGGGGGTTATGCCCTCGAATGTGACGCATACCACCAAACCGACTTTGATCAACTGAAAGGTCCTACCCATGAAAGCGCGCGTCCATGTCATGCTGAAAGATGGCGTTCTTGATCCGCAGGGCGAGGCGGTGCGCCATGCTTTGGGGACGTTGGGGTTTGCGGGCGTGACGGCCGTGCGGCAGGGCAAGGTGATTGATCTTGAGCTGACGGCGACGGATCGGGTGGCGGCCGAGGCTGAAGTGCGGGCGATGTGCGAAAAGCTGCTGGCAAACATGGTGATCGAAAAGTTTACCGTCGAGATTATCTGAGGCTCGGATTGCCTAGGGGGGCCGGGCCTTAAGGTTCGGTGACTTGACCGCAGCGTTGGTTTGACGCCTGATGCCGGGAAACCGGAGGGGTGTCATGCGTGCAGCGGTCTTGCGGGCCTATAATGCTGATTTGTCGATTGAAACCGTAGACGATCCGATCTGCGAGGCGGATGGGGTGGTGCTGCGGGTATTGGCCTGTGGCATTTGCCGCAGCGATTGGCATGGCTGGGTGGGAGAGCACCCGAAGGTCAAGCCGGGGGCTGTCTTAGGGCACGAGTATTGCGGCGAAGTGGTGGCCGCCGGGCCGCTGGCGAAATGGCGGGTTGGGGACCGGGTGATTGCGCCGTTCATCCTTGCCTGCGGCGATTGCCCGGAATGCCGTTCGGGGCAGACCACAACCTGCAAGCAACAACGGGTGCCGGGGTTTGGTGAACCGGGGGCCTATGCGGAATATGTCTCGGCGCCACATGCCCATAACCTTGCGCGGCTGCCTGACAGTTTGACACCGGCATTGGCGGCGGGGTTGGGGTGTCGGGTGACGACGGCGTGGCATGCGTTGACCGGGCGGGCGGCAGTGCAGGCAGGCGAGTGGTTGGCGGTGCATGGCACGGGTGGCATTGGATTGTCGGTGTTGCTGTTGGGGCAGGCCTTGGGCGCGCGGGTGATCGTGGTCGACGTGGTGCCAGAGCGGTTGGCGCATGCGCTAAGCCTTGGGGCCGAGGTGGCGATTGATGCCCGCAGCGGCGATGTGGCAGCCAGGATCATCGAGGCGACGGGGGGTGGCGCGCATGTCAGCGTTGAGGCGCTGGGCATCGAGGCCACAACAAATGGCTCGATCGAGTGTCTGCGGCCCTTGGGGCGACATGTGCAGGTGGGGTTGCCCGTCGGGCATACGGCGGTAATGCAAATCAACATGAACGCGGTTTACATGAAGCAGTTGGCGCTGTTTGGCACCCGCGGCATGCCGAGTTGGCGCTATCCGTCGCTGTTAAGCATGATCGAGACCGGGCGGGTGGATGTGCGCCCGATCGTGGCG
>JBAVTI010000266.1:0-3141 GCA_049696055.1 Paracoccaceae bacterium
GTCGGAAATGAATGGGGCGGCGCGTCATCGCTGCGTCATATTCACTGCAAGACTGGCAGGAGACGACAATGCGCTATTCAGGTTTCAGGGTAATTGCCGAGGCGCTGACCGGCCACAAAGGCTGGACGCCCGCGTGGCGCGACCCCGAACCGCAGGCCGCCTATGATTACATCATCGTCGGCGGCGGCGGCCACGGCCTTGCCACCGCCTATTACCTTGCGCGCGAATTCAAACAGGCGAAAATCGCCGTGTTGGAAAAAGGCTGGATCGGCGGCGGCAATGTCGGTCGCAACACCACCATCATCCGCTCGAACTACCTGCTCGATGGCAACCAGCCGTTCTATGAATTCAGCCTGAAACTGTGGGAAGGCCTGGAACAGGATTTCAACTACAACGCCATGGTGTCGCAGCGCGGCATCCTGAACCTGTTCCACACCGACGCTCAGCGCGATGCCTATACGCGGCGCGGCAATGCCATGATCATGCACGGCGCCGATGCGCAAATGCTGACCAAAGATCAGGTCCGCGCGCTGTATCCTTTTCTCAATTTCGACAATGCCCGTTTCCCGATCAAAGGCGGCCTTGCCCAAAAACGCGGCGGCACGGTGCGCCATGATGCGGTGGCATGGGGCTATGCGCGCGGGGCCGACCTACGCGGCGTCGATATCATCCAGAACTGCGAGGTTACCGGCTTTCGCGTCGAAGGTGGCCGCGTTCTCGGTGTTGAAACCTCACGCGGCTATATTGGTGCCAAAAAGGTCGGCGTTGCTGTGGCCGGATCGTCCAGCCGGGTGATGTCTCAGGTGAACATGCGCCTGCCAATGGAAAGCCACGTCTTGCAAGCCTTTGTTTCCGAAGGTCTAAAGCCCGTGATCGACGGCGTGATGACCTATGGCGCGGGCCATTTCTACGTCAGCCAATCCGACAAAGGCGGCCTGGTGTTTGGTGGCGATATCGACGGTTACAACAGCTACGCCCAACGCGGCAGCCTTCCGGTGGTCGAAGACGTGGCCGAAGGTGGCATGTCGCTGATGCCGATGATTGGCCGCGCCCGCCTGCTGCGGATGTGGGGCGGCATCATGGACATGTCGATGGACGGATCGCCGATCATCGACAAAACCGATATCGACGGCCTCTATTTCAACGGCGGCTGGTGCTATGGCGGCTTCAAGGCAACCCCCGCCAGCGGTTGGGTTTTCGCCCACCTGCTGACCACCGGCAACCCCCACCCCACCGCCACCGCCTACCGGTTTGATCGGTTCCGCAAGGGCCTGATGATCGACGAAAAGGGCATGGGCGCCCAACCGAACCTGCATTGAGGGGGGGGATGACATGACCAGACACCGTCACTCTTCAGGACCCATCAGGAAACTCTCCAGTGGAGAGTTTTCCGGTCCGTTGCCTGAAGGCGCAAGCCGCAAGGCAACAAAGAGAGTTGGCCCAAGTACAGCGCGGGGAAATCAGGGCGCGCCTGCCTGGGCGGGTGCGTTTACGCGCCTGCCGGGGGCAGACAGGCGCGACCTGATTTGATTGAAATCAAATCAGGCAAAGAAGTTACCCTCAAAGAGGCCAAAAGATGATCATCAACCACCCCCTCCTCGGTCCCCGCGATGCGCAGGAATTCGTCTACCTTGGCGATGCGAATCTGATGCACCGCCCCGATGGTCTGGCCCCCGATGCCCAGGACCAATTCCACGACTATCTTTATCTGCGCGATAATCCCGCCGGCCTGCACCGCGAACTTTGGTATCACGAACAGGGGGATCGCTCGTGGCTGGTCGTCACCCGCAACACTCTTACCCACGAAATCTCGTCCGTCGAATTGGCCCGCGACGTGGCCCGCAAGGCAGGGCGCAGCAAATGACCCAAAGCCATCGCATCCCCGCCCCTCTCGCCTCTGGTGCCCAGATCGACCGCACCCGCACGCTTCGTTTTACCTTTGACGGCATCCCCTACTTCGGCCACCCCGGCGATACGCTTGCCTCGGCGCTGTTGGCCAACGGTATCCGCCTGATGGGCCGCAGCTTCAAATACCACCGCCCGCGCGGCCCGATTTCCGCAGGCTCCGAAGAACCCAACGCATTGGTCGAGCTCCGCCTCGGCGCGCGCACCGAACCCAACACCCGCGCCACCACGGTCGAATTGTTCGACGGGCTTGTGGCCAACAGTCAAAACCGCTGGCCCAGCCTGCGGTTCGACGCCCTCTCGATCAACGACCGTTTGTCGCCGTTCTTTGCTGCCGGGTTCTACTACAAAACCTTCATGTGGCCCGCCGCATTCTGGGAAAAACTCTACGAACCGATCATCCGCCGCGCCGCAGGCCTCGGCGCGTTGTCGCTCCAGGATGACCCCGACCCCTACGACAAAGGCTTTCTGCACTGCGATATCCTGATCATCGGTGCAGGCCCCGCAGGCCTAAGCGCCGCCCTGACCGCCGCCCGCAACGGCGCGCGCGTCATCCTTGCGGACGAAGATTTCCGCATGGGTGGCCGCCTGAACGCCGAAACCTACACTCTTGGTACTCAGTCCGGTGCCGACTGGGCCGCCCAGACCGTGGCCGAACTGGCGCAGTTGCCCAACGTGCGCCTGTTGCCACGCACCACCGTTGTTGCCGCCCTGGATCACGGCATCTATTCGGCGGTCGAGCGTGTGTCCGACCACCTCGCCACACCCGCCCCCGGCAAACCCCGCCAGATCCTGTGGCGCATCTACACCAAACGCACCATCCTGTGCGGCGGTGCCATCGAGCGTCCCATCGCGTTTGAAAACAACGACCGTCCGGGCATCATGCTCGCCAGCGCCCTGCGCACCTATGCCAACCGATTTGGCGTGGCCGTCGGAACATCCGTTGCCATTTTTACCAACAATGACGATGGGTTACGTACCGCAGTTGATCTAAAGTCTCAAGGCGTCACCACCACCCTGATCGACGCCCGCAATGGTTCCGAGGTCATCGACACTTCGGGCCGCCTCGGCCTGAAATCCGTCACCATCCGCGACGGCAGTGGCCAAACCCGCACGATAAAAGTCACCGCTCTTGGCGTCTCGGGCGGCTGGAACCCGAACCTCGGCCTCAGCTCGCACCACCGCGGCCGCCCGGTCTGGAACAACCAAATCGCCGCCTTCACCCCCGGTGAGGGT
>JBAVTI010000267.1:0-3344 GCA_049696055.1 Paracoccaceae bacterium
GTCCACGCCAAAACCAAGGCGCTTGGCGCGCAATTTGGGGCCTACAATGGCTGGGAGCGCGCGCTCTGGTATGCGCGCCCCGGCGATGACACCTCTGAATCCGGCACTCAGACCTGGAACCGCGAAGGCCCGTGGTTTGGGGCGGTGCGCGCGGAATGTCTGGCCGTGCGGGATGCCGCGGGGATCCTCGATCTGCCGGGATTTTCGCGCTATCGCGTGACCGGCCCGCATGTGGCCAACTGGCTGGCGGCGCAGATCACCGGCAAGGTGCCGAATGTCGGGCGTCTGGGGCTTGCCTATTTTGCCGATGCCAAGGGCCGGATTGTCACCGAAATGTCGGTGGCGCGGATGGCCGAGGATCAGATTGTGCTGATCACCGCCGCCACCGCGCAGGTGCATGACCGCGAATGGTTGGTGAACCACCTGTCGGATGGCCTGACGCTGGTCGAGGAAACCGATCTGTGGTCGACCCAGATCCTGACTGGCCCCGCGTCGCGCGCAATTTTGGCCGAAGTAACGCAGGCCGACCTGACGAAACCGTGGCTGACCTGGCAAATGGCCATGATCGGCGGCGCCGAGGTCATGCTGATGCGGGTGTCTTTTGCGGGCGAACTGGGCTGGGAAATCCATTCTCATACCGCAGATACCGCCGCGATATGGGATATTGTGCTGCGCGCAGGCAAGGGCCACGGCCTGCGCCCGTTTGGCATGTTTGCACTAAATAGCCTGCGGATCGAAAAGGGATACCGCGCGTGGAAAGGCGATTTGTCCACGGATTACAGTGTGTTGCAAGGCGGTCTTGAACGGTTTGTCGATTTCACCAAGCCCGCTTTCCGGGGGCGGGGCGCGCTTTTGGCAGAACATCAGGCCGGGGTGAGCAAACGCTTTGCCACGCTTGTCGTTGATGCAGGCGAATGCGATCCGCCCTATATGTCGACGATCTGGCATGACGGCAAAGTGGTCGGCGAAACCACGTCGGGGTATTGGGGGCATCGCGTCGGGGCCTGCATCGCCTTGGGCATGCTGCGCGCCGATCTGAACGTGCCGGGAACGGCGGTCGAGGTCGAGATTTTCGGGCAGCGTTATCCTGCCGTTGTGCAGGCCGACGCCCCGCTGTGGGATCCTAAAAATGAACGTATCCGTGCCTGACAGATTTTTTGCCGGCGGGAATTATGATATGAATGAAAGAGGTTAGAGCCGATGGTTGATGTTCCAAAGACCGCCCGCGCGGTAATCATCGGGGGCGGGGTGTCGGGCTGCTCGGTCGCCTATCATCTGGCCAAGGCGGGCTGGACAGATATTGTCTTGCTGGAACGCAAACAACTGACCAGCGGCACTACATGGCATGCGGCGGGGCTGATCGGTCAGTTGCGCGGTTCGGCGAATATGACGCGGCTGGCCAAGTATTCGGCAGATCTCTATGTCAAACTTGCCGCCGAAACCGGGGTAGAAACCGGGATGCGGCAGGTGGGCTCGATCTCGGTTGCCCTGACCGAGGCGCGGCACGAAGAACTGCTGCGCCAAGCCACCGTTGCGCGGATTTTTGATGTGGATGTGCAGGAAATCTCGCCCACCGAGGCCAAGGCGATGTATCCGCATCTGAACATCGGCGATGTGGTGGGGGCGGTGCATCTGCCGCTCGATGGGCAATGCGACCCCGCAAATATCGCGATGGCGCTGGCCAAAGGGGCGCGGATGCGCGGCGCCAAGATCTTTGAGCATACCAAAGTGGCCAACGTCACCCGCGCCAATGGCCGGGTGACCGGGGTCGATTGGGCGACCGCCACCGACCAGGGCCATATCGCCGCTGATGTGGTGATCAACTGCGCCGGCATGTGGGGCCGTGATCTGGCCGAAGCGTCCGGCGTCACCCTGCCGCTGCATGCCTGCGAGCATTTCTACCTGATTACTGAACCAATTCAGGGCCTTGGCCATTTGCCGGTGCTGCGGGTGCCCGATGAATGCGCCTATTATAAATCTGACGCGGGCAAGATGATGATCGGCGCGTTCGAGCCGAAAGCCAAGCCTTGGGGGATGAATGGCATCCGCGAGGATTTCATGTTTGACACGCTGCCAGAGGATTGGGATCACTTTCAACCGATCCTTGAACACGCGATGAACCGCCTGCCGCTGTTCCAGACCGCCGGAATTCACACTTTTTTCAATGGTCCGGAAAGCTTTACCCCCGATGATCGCTATTATCTGGGCGAGGCACCGGAACTTGGCGGTTATTGGATAGCGGCTGGTTACAACTCGGTCGGCATTGCCGGATCGGGCGGGGCTGGTATGGCACTGGCGCATTGGATCACCGAAGGCGAAGCCCCGTTTGATCTGTGGGAGGTTGATATCCGCCGGGCGCAACCGTTCCAGAAAAACCGCAAATACCTGAAGGAACGCGTGACCGAAACGCTGGGCCTGCTTTACGCCGATCACTTTCCCTACCGTCAGGTCGAAACCGCGCGTGGCGTGCGGCGCACACCCTTGCACGAACATCTGAAAGCGCGCGGCGCGGTATTCGGCGAAGTGGCGGGCTGGGAGCGCGCCAATTGGTTCGCCAATCCCGGCCAAGAGGCGAAATATCACTACAGCTGGAAGCGCCAGAACTGGTCTGAAAATCAAAAGGCCGAACATATGGCCGTGCGGACCGGCGTCGGCTTTTTTGACATGACCAGCTTTGGCAAGATCAGGGTCGAGGGGCGCGACGCCTGCGCGTTCCTGCAAAAACTCTGCGCCAATGACGTGAACGTGGCGGTTGGCAGAATCGTCTATACCCAGATGCTGAACCCGCGGGGCGGCATCGAATCCGATCTGACGGTAACGCGGCTTTCGGAAACCGCCTACCTTTTGGTGGTGCCGGGGGCGACGTTGCAGCGCGACCTTGCCTGGTTGCGCCGCCATCTGGCCGAGGCTTTTGTTGTGATCACCGATGTGACGGCCGCAGAATCGGTGCTGTGCATCATGGGGCCAAAAAGCCGCGATCTGCTTGCCGCCGTCAGCCCAAACAACTTTAGCAATGCTGCACACCCCTTTGGTACTGCACGGGAAATTGAAATCGGCATGGGAATAGCCCGCGCCCATCGGGTAACCTATGTCGGCGAACTTGGTTGGGAACTGTACGTCAGCTCCGATCAAACCGCCCATGTGTTCGAGGCGCTGGAAGCGGCTGGCATGGGGATGAAGCTCTGCGGTCTTCACACTCTGGACAGTTGTCGCATTGAAAAGGCCTATCGCCACTTTGGCCATGATATCACCGACGAGGATCATGTGCTGGAGGCCGGACTTGGCTTTGCGGTGAAAACCAGCAATGGCGAATTCATTGGCCGGGATGCGGTGCTGCGCAAGCG
>JBAVTI010000268.1:0-2295 GCA_049696055.1 Paracoccaceae bacterium
GGTGGATATCCGCAAAGCGCAACAACGCGCGCCTTGATGTCAACAGGTACCCAATGCGGCTGCGATGCAATCTCGGGCCTGACAGCACGGGCAATGGCATTGGCAAGCGTGGTAGGCTGACAAGGTGTAAACGCCTGCGACCACGACGCTGGCATTTTCGACGGCCCCGAAACAGACGGCAACCCGGCGCTTCATGTCCTGACTTGCTTGCCGTTGCGGATAGGTGTCCAGCGACGCGCGGCCGCAGGAAAAATAGTTGCGGGCATGATCTGCCTCCCTGAGAGTTGATATACGGCATTCTGCCGTGCAAATTAAAGTGCGGTCGTGGTTTGTGCGGGCCTGCCGTCGCTTGCCAGCCACTGGTAAGACCTGCAGAAAGCCCGCAAACACGCGCCAAAATTCCTGCACGATCCAGATCGTCGTGGGCGAAATCGTCCGCTGCTCTAGGGGTGTGCCGAAGCAAAACCTATTGTATTTCGGATAGTTATGCCGCCCGCGTGTCGGCGGCCAAAATCTGGCGCAAACCCAAAGCAACTCGAGGATAACCACGCTATATCAAAATACTAACCCACCAGAGCGCCAATACAAAATCCGCGTTGCGACGGTTCAATGGCGTCTCCGGGCACCACTTTTTCCACCGCAATTCATTAAAAATTCAGGCGGATTACCGGTGCCACTTTGGTTCTATCTACATTTGAGGGTAGAGTTGCGAAACGTCCTTCCGTTACGACCCAAACTTGGAAGATGGGCGCGCAGCACAGAAATTCCACCGCGCGGGTTATGCCTGTGCCACCGGCACCCACATCACGTCGTCGATCCGGGCCGCGCCGACAGCCAGCATCACCAGCCGATCAAACCCCAGCGCGATACCACTGGCGGGGGGCATCAGGGCCAAGGCTGCCAGAAAATCCTCGTCCACCGGATAGCGCTCGCCATAAACCCGGGCTTTTTCGTCCATCTCCAGCCCGAAACGCCGCCGCTGTTCGTCGGGGTTGGTCAATTCGCCAAAGCCATTCGCCAGTTCCACGCCGCAGGCATAAAGTTCGAACCGTTCGGCCACCCGGCCATCATCCGCCGCAGGGCGCGCCAGTGCGGCCTCGGCCACCGGATAGCGGTCTAGCATCGTCATCCGGCCCAAGCCAAGGTTCGGTTCGACCTTTTCGACCAACACCCGCGCCAGCATGTCCGACCAGGTATCATCCGCTGCCGCGCGGATACCCACCGCCGCCATTGCTGCCGCAAGGGCAGGGCCATCGGGCGTGCCATCGGCGGCCACGGTTGCCAGCAGATCAATTCCGGCAAAGCGGGTGAACGCTTCGGCGACGCTTAGCCGCTCAGGTTCGGCAAACGGATCACAGATCCGGTCGCGGTACTGCAGCACAGTGCCGCCTGCTGCCTGCACGGCGGCCCGCAGCATCGCTGTGCAATCGTCCATCAGCCGCGTGTAGGGCTCGCCCACCCGATACCATTCCAGCATCGTGAACTCGGGGCTATGCAGCGGCCCGCGTTCGCGGTTGCGCCAGACATGGGCGAAGGCCACGATCCGCACTTCGCCCGCAGCCAGCAGCTTTTTCATCGCAAACTCTGGCGAGGTGTGCAGATACATGCGGCGCGCCATCCCATCGTGGCCAACAGCCTCGGTGGCAAAGCCGTGCAAATGCGCCTCGTTTCCCGGCGACACCTGCAATGCCACTGGGTCTACCTCGGTGAAATCCTGCGCCAAAAGATAGGCCCGCAGCGCTGTCTGAATCCGATTGCGCGCCAACAACAGCGGCCGCCGATCGGCGTGAATCCGGGGTTGCCACCATTCCGAAGCGTTATCTTGCGGGCTTGTCATCGGCATTGTGGCTTTCGGCTGGAGATTTTGCTGAAGATGCGCTAAGCGCGGCTGCGAAACATGCGCCCCATACGACGCAGCCCCCGCCATCACAAGGAAGCTTTCGTGAAAGTCATCGCCTCTACCCTGCGCAAGGGCAACGTCGTCGAGATGGACGACAAGCTCTATATCGTTCTGACCGCCGAGAATTTCCACCCCGGCAAGGGCACGCCGGTGACGCAGGTTGATATGCGCCGCATTTCCGATGGCACCAAGGTGTCCGAACGCTGGCGCACCACAGAACAGGTCGAACGCGCCCATGTCGATGAACGCGAATATGACTTTCTGTATCACGACAGCGAGGGCTACCATTTCATGGAGCCGGAGTCCTTTGAACAGGTGACCGTCACCGAGGATGTGATCGGCGACCAGAAGGTATTTCTGACCGAGGGTCTGCGCGTCTATCTGAAAACCTATAA
>JBAVTI010000269.1:0-2892 GCA_049696055.1 Paracoccaceae bacterium
GCACTGGGGTGGGCAGGGCTGCAATCCGGGCTGTCGGGGGCGCCGACCTTGCGGCTTTATGCCTCGGCGGAAACCCATTCATCGGTGGACAAGGCGGCGCGGGTGGCGGGGATTGGCCAGGACAATCTGGTGAAAATCCCGACCGGGGCCGACGATTCGATGCTACCCGAGGCTTTGGCGGCGGCGATTGCCAAGGATCGCGTGGCGGGGTTTTTGCCGATTGGGGTGGTGCTGTGCGCGGGGGGAACCTCGATCGGGGCCTTTGACCGCATCGGTGAATGCATTGCGGTGGCGAAGGCTGCAGGGTTGCCGGTGCATGTGGATGCGGCATGGGCCGGATCGGCGATGATTTGCCCGGAATTCAGAGAGTTATGGGCCGGAGTTGATGCGGCGGACAGCATCGTTTTCAACCCGCACAAATGGCTGGGGGCGCAGTTTGATTGTGCGGTGCAATTTGTGGCAGACCCCGGTGCGCAGATCCGCACGCTGGGACTGCGGCCAACCTATCTGGAGACGCCGGGCGAGGATGTGGTGAATTTCAATGAATGGACCGTGCCTTTGGGGCGGCGGTTCCGGGCGTTGAAGCTGTGGTTTTTGCTGCGCGCCTATGGGCTGGAGGGCCTGCGGGCGCGGATCCGTAACCATGTGGCCTGGGCTGGGGAATTGGCGGCGGAGTTGGCTGTGGTGCCGGGGGTGCGGATTGTGACGCAACCGTCGCTGTCGCTGTTCACCTTTGCGCTGATGTCGGATGCGGCGACGGAAAGCCTGCTGGCGCGGATCAACGACGATGGCCGGGTGTATCTGACGCAGACCAAAGTGAAGGGGGTTTACGCGATCCGGGTGCAGGTCGGGCAGTTTGATTGCACCCGCGACGATGTGATGATGGTGGCTGAAGTGGTGCGGGCGCTGATCTGAGGCTTGCTTTTGGCCGGGGTGCGGTGGCACGATTTGATGACATTCAATTGAGAGGTTTTCCGATGCTTTCGCTTAGATTTGCCCTGCCCCTTGCCTTTGCCTGCACCGCCATGTGTGCCGAGGCGCAGACGGGGATGGATAAGTATTTCCAGACCGGCGGCTGTTTTGTGCGGGAATATACTGCGGACCATCTGGCCAAGCATCCCGATCAATTGGTGAAATACATCTCGCTTAGTATCTCGGCGCTGGATGCGCAGCCGGGGTTGCGCGTGCTGGACGTGATCGTGAACCTGCGCGGAAAAGATGAATTTTTCCATGGGCTTGCCTATTGCGAGCCGCAGGGCAAGGGATTGGCTTGCGGGATGGAAGGCGACGCCGGGGCGTTTGTTCTGGAAGGCGCCAAGCAGGGTGCGCTGCGGCTATCGGTGGCGGCGCAGGGGCTAAGCTTTGAAGGGCAAACCGATTTCATCACGCTGGACGGGCGACGTGGCGATGATCGGGTGTTCCTGATCCCGAATGTGGCGGCGGCCCTGTGCAACTGAACCGGCTTTCGGCAGGTTGGCGTTGATAGCAACCATCGGCTTATTTAATTTAAAATGAATGGGTTGCAGTGGATACTTAAAGCGCCCCCTGCGATCAGGGGGCGCTTTTTCGTCATGGATTCTGCGTGGCCTTAGAAGCGATAGCTGACTTTGGCCGAAACCGTGGTTGCATCGAAATCGACGCCGCTTGCATCAAAATCATCGAATTTGTGCATCAGCACTTCGCCACCGATGGTCCAGTTGTTTGACAAGGCGTAGTCGAGACCGAGACCGCCAAAATAGCCATTGTCGCTAAGGTCTGCGCCGCCAACGGTGGCATTGGCATAGGCGGCACCGGCGGTTGCGTAAAGCAAGGTCGCGCCGGCGTCATAGCCTGCCAAAAGCTTTACTCGGGCGACGGAGTCAAGTGTGTCACCGGCGGTGCCAAGATCAATGTTGGACATGTCATAATCGACGCCAAGACCAACAACGGCTTTACCAAAGTCGTAGCGATAGCCAGCATGCAAACCACCAATGGCGCCATTGCCATCAAGGCCGGCACCATTGGATTTGATGTTGCCATACCCGAGCTGCGCACCGGCGTAGAGCCCGGTCCAATCACCGTTCGGGGCAGGCATTGCAGGCGCCTGCGCATAAACCATCGGCTCTGCTGCGGGGGTAAGCGGTCCACCGGCATAGGCGGGGACGGCGATCAGGGTGCCAAGGGCAAGAATTGCGATCCGTTTCATTTTGTTTTCCATTCTGAATGAGACCCAACCAACGGGGCGGTCTTGCTTTAACGCCGGAGCAGCAAGACGGTTCCCTTAATTTTGGAACGGAAGGGCACCAAATCAACCCAGCATGACCGAAGGTCGCACGGTTGGGCGGGTATTAGCGCCTTGGTTGGCGAAACGTTGCCAAAGGGTGAGCGGATCTCAGCCGGAAGCTTTTTCCGCAAGCAACAGCCATTCTTCTTCGGCCTTGGCAAGCGCTGCCTGACGTTCGGCAAGCAGTTCGGACGCGCGGCGAAACTTTACCGGTTCCTTGGTGAAAAGATCATCCGATTCCAAAAGGACGCTGAGTTTGGCGATCTCATCCTCGATCTTGGCAATCAGATCAGGAAGTTGCTCAAGACGTTTGCGCTCAGAGAAGGTCATGCCATCGGCCTTCTTCACGTCTTGCTTGAAGGTCGGGGTTGAAGCGGTTGATTTTGTTGGCGCTTCAACCGCACCCTCGCCGCGTTGTGCGCGGTAATCGGACCAGCCGCCGGGGTAAGCGGTGGCTTGGCCATTGCCTTCCAGCGCGATGGTGGTGGTTGCCACACGGTCAATGAAATCACGGTCGTGGCTGACAAGCAGCACGGTGCCGTCATAATCGCCCAGGATATCTTGCAGCAAATCCAGCGTTTCCACGTCAAGATCGTTGGTCGGCTCGTCCAGAATCAACAGGTTGGATT
>JBAVTI010000270.1:0-2467 GCA_049696055.1 Paracoccaceae bacterium
GCACGGCTTGATCTGCAGCTTGACCCCAAGGCCGAGCCTGCGTTCAACCTTGCGCTGTCGCGCAGCAAAACCCCCGATATGTGGCCAGACCATGTGGTGTGGTTTACGCTGGCACGGCCGCCGGGGCGCGACGTCTGGGCGATGACGCTGCGCACCTCGCCCTATCAGACCTGGACCCGCGAAATCGACGCCTCCTGGATGGAGGCGCATTGGGATGGCCGGGTGCAGATTGACGTTGGCCTCGGCTGGGCGTCGATCGCCTTGCCCGGCCAGAATTCGCGTGGCCCGATCTTGCGTGGCGAGGTGCCGTCCATGCAGGGCGACGCGCTTTTCGCCACCGTGATGACCCATGCTGCAGGCGAGAATCTACCCGCAAGGCTAGACCTGCTGGATCTGCAATCGGGGATGGCCACGCCCCCCGGCCTGACCGCCGCCGACCGCTGGACCCTGGTCGATGATGCCGACTTTGCGCCCGACGCCTTTCTCAATGACATTGCCGCCGATCTGGAGATACTGCCATGATGCGCCGCCTGCTGCCGTTTGCGCTGATCCTGCTGGCCCATTTCGCCAGTGCCGAAACGCCAAAAGAGGGGTTTGCCGCCGCCGCAAGCGCCCAGACCAAGGTCACAAATCTAGAATTCCATGACGACCCGACAGATGTCAGCGGCAAAGCCTGGGAATTCACCAAGGCCCTCGTTGGGGCCTCCGGCGTGAAGGGCCTCGACAACGTGATGGATGCCGCCGATTTCATCAAGGCAGGTCAGAAAGATGGCTATTCGCCGGAACTGATCCTGACGGCCGGTGCGAAATCCATATCTGCAAACTTCACCACGAAACGGGCCGAAGAACTGGTGGGCAAGATGTCGCAAAGCGAGATGTTCAAAGCAGCCATCGTGATCGGGTTCGAGGCGAAAGACACCTCGGCGGAAACGGCCACGGCCGTGCAACGCCGACTAGTGGAATACATGGTGGAAACCGCCCCTGCTGTCGCCGTGACCGCAGGCCAAGAGGGCGCGCTGCCCGCCGGGCAACAGCTGTTTCTCGACATCATGGGCAAGGCTTGCCCGCCCTGTGATGCCGCCTACAAGGGCTATGATCTGGCAGCGGAAAGCAGCAAAGCCCTGCAAATCGCCTTTGAGAACGAAAAGACTCAGGCCATGTTCAACCAGATGAAGACCGCCGGTTGGTATCGGGAAGACGAATTTGCCGCGGGCTATACCGGAAATTCCACTCTGCAAGCCGAGGCGCGCACCGCACTTGAAACCATGTGGAAGGCGGCGGGAAAGACCGGAACGCCGACCGAGGACGAGGTGTTGGGCTTTGTGTTCGACCGCTTTCAGCGTTGGCAGCAAGAGGCCGCTGACAAGGCAAAGCTGGATGAGGTCATCACCAAGATCGAACCGTATTACATCGGTCTTGCGGGTTATGAAAAGACCTCGATGTATGGGCCGGGCGATGAGGCAACCCACGCCGGAGCCTATATCAACGACTATCAAACGCTGTGGGCAGAACTGACCGGCATGAAGGGCAATGCCACCTGGCCCTTCGGTCTGGGGCAAGCCGGGGTCGAAGCGCAGGTCGCCGGTCTTGTAAAACGCTGGCGCTATGAAGGCCTCAGCGATGAGCAGATCGCCTGGGAGATGGCCAAACTTGGCGCCGATTGGGGCTGGATTGCACCCGACATGGTCGGCCCCAAGCCGCCCTCGCCGCTGTCCCAAATCGAAAAAGGCATTGCAGGCCGCTTGCCGCAACTCAGCGTCGAAAAGCTGGGCGCGCTTTTGGCCAGTGCGGGCATCACCCCCACGGCAGACTTCATGAACTGCATGTGTCCCGGCGGGTTCCACTTTTATGACGGCGAAGATGCAATGGGGCCCTGCCGTCGCATTGGTTCTCTGGGCGGTGTAAGTTGGGCCGGGATCGATGGCAACGCTGTGATGGGATGCTCTGCCGCCTATCCCTTGCCGGATGGGCGGACCGTGACCGGGGCCTTGGCCGCCAAACTGGTGGATATCCGCAAAGCGCAACAACGCGCGCCTTGATGTCAACAGGCACCCAATGCGGCTGCGATGCAATCTCGGGCCTGACAACACGGGCAATGGCATTGGCAAGCGTGGTAGGCTGACAAGGTGTAGACGCCTGCGACCATGCCGCTGGCATTTTCGACGGCCCCGAAACAGACGGCAACCCGGCGCTTCATGTCCTGACTTGCCTGCCGCTGCGGATAGGTGTCCAGCGACGCGCTGTCGCAGGAAAAATAGTTGCGGGCATGATCTGCCTCCCTGGGGGCGGACATACGGCATTCTGCCGTGCAAATCAAAGTGCGGTCGTGGTTTGTTCGGTCGTGGTTTGTGCGGGCCTGCCGTCGCTTGCCAGCCACTGGTAAGACCCGCAGAAAGCCCGCAAACACGCGCCAAAATTCCTGCACGATCCAGATCGTCGTGGGCGAAATCGTCCGCTGCTCTAGGGG
>JBAVTI010000271.1:0-6343 GCA_049696055.1 Paracoccaceae bacterium
TTAAAATACACACCACCGGCACCTTGCTTTGCCGCACAAAACCCAGCAGCGGCGCGGGCAAATCCAGGAACTGGCTACGCCCGGAAATCAGCGCCGGGGTCGCCCGCCGAAACGCTAGCAACGCGCGATAGGTCTCTAGAACAGATCCCTCCACCCCGGTTTGCGCCGCCACATTCCGCGCCAGTTGCGGTGCCTTTACCGGCAGCCACGGCACACCAGTCGTAAACCCGCCGTTCGCCGTACCTTCCCAAACCATCGGCGTACGGCACCCATCGCGCCCCTTGTAATCGGGCCAGAATTTGAACCCCGGTGGGTCGGTCAACTCGTGATATTCGATGTCGGTCTCGGTCTGCCCCAGTTCTTCGCCCTGATACAGACACACCGAACCTTCAAACGCCAACAGCATCGCCGCCGCCAATCGCGCCACATCATCCGGCTTGCCAAATTCGGCCCAACGGCTGACGTGGCGGATTACATCATGGTTTGAAAACGCCCAACAGGGCCAGCCGTTGGGGGCCGCCTGAAAGAACCCTTCCACCCGGCTGCGGAAATGCGCAGGCGTAAACTGCGGCCCCAATAGATCAAACGAATACGCCATATGCAGCCGCGCACCCGAGGTATATTCCGCCATGATCTTTAGCGCGCGGGCAGGGGCCTCGCCCACTTCGCCCACCATCGCGCGGTCATCGAATTCATCCAGCAATGCCCGCATCCGTTCCAGAAACGCAATATTCTCGGGCCGGTTTTTCGAATAGCGGTGGTCCTGCATATCGAACGGGTTTACCGCCGGCGCGTTTTCCAGCCGCAGCTCGGCTGGGTTCGACCGCAGGTCCTGGTCGTGGAAATAAAAGTTCACCGTATCCAGCCGGAACCCGTCAACCCCGCGTTCCAGCCAGAACCTCATGGTGTCCAGCAACCAATCCTGCACCTCGGGATTATGAAAATTGAAATCCGGCTGACTGGCCAAAAAGTTGTGCAAATAATACTGCCGCCGCCGGGTATCCCACTCCCAGGCACTGCCGCCAAACACCGAAAGCCAGTTGTTGGGCGGGCTGCCATCGGGCTTTGGGTCGACCCAGACATACCAATCCGAACGATCGTTCACTTTGTCCATGCGGCTTTGCGCAAAAAATGGATGCTCGGCTGAAGAATGGCTTAGAACCTGATCAATGATCACCTTCAAACCCAAGCCATGCGCCTCCGCCAGCATCGCATCGAAATCCGCCAAATCGCCAAACAGCGGGTCAATGTCGGTATAATCCGAAACATCGTATCCCATGTCCGCCATCGGTGAGGTAAAGATCGGCGACAGCCACACCGCATCCACCCCCAGCGCCGCAATATGGGGCAGGCGCGCAGTGATGCCTTTCAGATCGCCAATGCCGTCGCCGTCACTGTCCTGAAACGACCGCGGATACACTTGATAGGTCACTGACCCGCGCCACCACTCTGACATGTCTGCCTCCAAACCCATCTTGTTTGCGCTAACCTATCGGCATTTCCCAAGCCGGAACAAGCCTTGCCGCCGCAAATCGCCGCCATACGCCCGCCATACGTGGACCATACGTAAAACACGCCCACTGTTTTGCCATTGACGCCGCCGCGCCCTCGTCGCAATTTGCCCGCCCAAGACCGGAGCGCGCCATGACCAAAGCCCCCCTCATGACCCCCGTCCTGATCGCCGGTTGCATCATTCTGATGATCGGCTTTTCGATCCGCGCAAGTTTTGGCGTGTTTCAGATCCCCATCGCCGCCGAGTTCAACTGGCCAAGGTCGGAATTCTCGCTTGCCATTGCCATCCAGAACCTTGCATGGGGTATCGGTCAGCCGATTTTCGGTGCCTTGGCCGAGCGTTTCGGCGACCGCCGCGCCATCATCGCCGGCGCCCTGTTCTATGCCGCAGGCCTTGTGCTCAGCAGCTTTGCCGTCACGCCCGCCCAACACCAACTGCTTGAAATTCTTGTCGGTTTCGGCATCGCGGGCACCGGTTTCGGTGTCATTCTTGCCGTTGTCGGCCGCGCCGCAAGTGCTGAAAACCGCAGCCTTGCGCTTGGCATTACCACTGCCGCCGGGTCCGCCGGCCAGGTGTTCGGCGCCCCGCTTGCCGCGTTTCTTCTGCAATCCTTCCCGTGGCAAACCGTGTTCCTGATGTTTGCCGCTTTCATCCTGACCACGCTTTTCGCCCTGCCATTCCTGCGCTCGCCCACCATCGCCACCCGGCAAGAGCTTGACGAATCCCTTGGAACCGTCCTGAAGCGCGCCTTCAGCGATCCGTCTTACATCTTGATATTCCTTGGATTTTTCTCTTGTGGCTACCAGTTGGCCTTCCTGACCGCCCATTTTCCGGCCTTCGTCACCGATGCCTGCGGGCCGATAGATCCCAACGGCACCTTGGCGGCGCTTGGCATCACCTCTACCCCGATCCTTGGGGCGGTCGCCATTTCCGTGATCGGCCTTGCCAATATCGCAGGCTCGATCACGGCGGGCTGGCTGGGCAAACGATATTCGAAAAAGTATTTGCTGGCGGCAGTTTACACCCTTCGCACCATGATATCCGCCGCGTTCATCCTTGCACCGATGACACCCGCCACGGTGCTTTTGTTCTCGGCTGGCATGGGCGCGCTGTGGCTTGCCACCGTGCCGCTCACCTCTGGCCTCGTCGCCCATATCTACGGGTTGCGCTACATGGGCACGCTTTACGGGTTTGTTTTCCTCAGCCACCAATTGGGGTCATTCCTCGGCGTCTGGTTGGGTGGAAAAATGTATGATATTACAGGTAATTACACTATGGTTTGGTGGGTCGGCATTGGCGTGGGGGCCTTTTCGGCCATCGTGCATCTTCCGATTCGTGAAAAGCCATGGGCCGCCCAAACCGTCTGATCGGAGCCCGAATGCGTGCCGGAATTGCTTGCCTCGTTTTGGCCTATGTCCTCAGTCAGTTTTTCCGCGCTTTTCTAGCGGTGCTGACGCCGGTGTTGAAATCCGATCTCGGTGCCACGCCCGAAGACCTGGCCGCCGCCTCTGGCCTCTATTTTCTTACCTTTGCCGCCCTGCAAATCCCTGTCGGCTGGGCGCTTGATCGCGTCGGACCGCGCTTGACCACCGCCGCGCTGTTTGCCATTGGCGGGGCAGGGGGGGCATTGGTATTTTCCTTTGCAACCAGTCCCTTGGCGGTCAAATGGGCTATGGCGCTGATCGGCGTCGGCTGCTCTCCCGTCTTGATGGCAAGCTATTTCATCTTTGCGCGCACCTATTCGCCCCGGGTTTTTGGCACGCTTGCCGGGGCGGTTCTGGGCTTTGGCAGTCTTGGCAATATCGCCAGTTCCCTGCCGATGGCGTGGGCGGTGCAGGCCTTTGGCTGGCGTGAAACGCTGCTTGCAATTGCCGCCCTGACCCTGTTGGTGTCGCTTGCCATTGCGTCTCTTGTGCGTGATCCGGAACGGGTTGCGGGGCCCAGCCAAGGCTCGGTTCTCGACCTGCTGAAAATGCCCGCCCTGTGGTTTATCCTGCCGATGATGGCCGTCAATTACATGCCCGCGGCGGGTCTGCGTGGCCTATGGATCGGGCCCTATTATACCGATGTCTTCCATGCCGACGCCGCCGGAATTGGTCGCGCAAGCTTGGTGATGGGCCTCGCCATGGTCGCCGGGAACTTTGCTTATGGTCCGCTTGATCGCGTGCTTCATACCCGCAAGTGGCTGGTTTTTACGGGCAATATCCTTGCCATCGCCTGTCTTTTCGGTCTTGCGGCTTTTCCAAATACGGGCGGCTGGCGAACCATGACGTTGCTTGCAGGCGTCGGCTTTTTTGGGGCCACTTTCGCCATGATCATGGCCCACGGACGCGCCTTTTTCCCGTCGCACCTCGTGGGGCGCGGCGTCACCTTGATGAACCTCTTTGGCATCGGCCTGATTGGCATTGCCCAAATCGTGACCGGGCGCCTTCACGCCGCCCTGACCCCCGATCCGATGATCGTCAACTCCGCGCCACCCGCCACCCCTTACGTCGCTCTATTTTTGTTCTTCGGCGTTGCACTCTTGATCGGCACCCTGATTTACGCCTTCTCCGAAGACCGCACCGACTGACCCCTTCATCTTTACCCAAATATCCTCGCCGAAGGCATCCACCGCCGCCGCACTTCCCCCGCCCGCCCATCTGCGCTAGAAATTCCCCAGATCGGAGGCCGGATGCCAACCCCAATACTGAGTGAGATCGAGGTAATCGCCCCCAACCTCAAGCGCCGCCTGTCTGGCGTCACCGCCACCATCGCGCGTTTGGTGCCGATCCAGTCGCAGGTGATCAACATCGTCGCCACTGGCCCCGGCTTGCCCTCTGGCACCCCCCATATCCCTTTGTGGAAGAACGCTTTTTTGCCGCGCAACCGCTGGCGCGTCTGGCATGCCCGCCGCAACACCGAGATGCTTCTGGGCTTGTTCCTGCGCCACCTTCTGCGCCGGAAACTGCGGCTTTTGTTCACCTCGGCCTCACAGCGCGAACACACAGGCTATACCCGCTGGCTGATTGGACAAATGGACGGCGTGGTCGCCACCAGTCAGCGCACCGCCAGCTACCTGCACCGCCCCGCGCACGTTATCTTACACGGCATCGATACCGAAACCTTTGGCCCCGTTGCGGATAAACCTGCCCTGCGCAGGCGGCTAAACCTGCCCGAAAACGCCCTCCTTCTGGGCTGCTATGGCCGGATTCGCGCCAGGAAAGGCACCGATGCTTTCGTTCAGGCGATGATCGCCATCTTGCCCGCCCGCCCGGACGCCACCGCCCTGGTGATGGGCCGCGCAACCGAGGGTCACGGCGCATTTCTCCAAGACCTCAAGACCCAGGTTGCCGCCGCTGGCCTTGCCGACCGCATCCTTTTCCTGCCCGAAGTCACCGTCGATCAGATGCCCGATTGGTACCGTATCCTCGACATCTACATAGCCCCGCAACGCTGGGAGGGTTTTGGCCTCACCCCGCTCGAGGCGATGGCCTGCGGCGTTCCCGTCGTCGCCACCCGCGTCGGCGCCTTCGAAGATCTCGTCGCCCCCGGCGAAACCGGTGCCCTGGTTGATCCCGGCGATATCCCCGCCCTCGCCACTGCCGCCGCCCACCTTATCGACAATCCCACCCTGCGCGCCAACCAGTCCGCCGCCGCCCTTCGCCGTGCCCGCACTTCTTTTCGCATCGAAGACGAAGCCGCCACTCTTGTCGCCCTTTACCGCCGCCTGCTGGACCCCGCCGCATGAGAAAAGCCCTTTCCCCCCGCAATCCCTCTGCCCCAAAAGCCCAGAACGCGGCCAAACCCCCGGCCCAACCGCACCCAAAACCGGCCTTTCCCCGATGAACCGCCTCACCTTCCTGATCCACCGTACCCTGCGCCACGAGGCTCCCCTCGCCGCCCTTTCCATCCCGCAACAAACCCTGCTTGACGCCTGCGCCAACCAAACCATCGCCCTCGTCGGCAATGCCCGCAGCCTTGCCCAATCAAGCTTCGGCCCCCAAATCGACGCCGCCGACCTGATCATCCGCATCAACCGCGCACCGATGCCCTCGCCCCGCTCCCACGGCACCCGCACCGATTGGCTTGCCCTCGCCACCAGCCTTCCCGCCGATACCCCGCTCCACCCCAGCCGCTACCTCTGGATGTCGCCCAAACGCAAACGCCTCAGCCACGCCATCGCCACCAGCCCCGGCTTCTACCTCCACCCGCTGCCCGACATCGCCGCCCTGCACCAAACCCTGCACGCCCCCCCCACCACCGGCCTCATGCTCATCGACCTGCTAAGGCACTCGCACGCCGCCGCAATCCAGCTCTACGGCTTTGATTTCTTCGCCACCCAATCGCTCTCCGGCCGCCGCACCGCCGCACAAACCCCGCACAACTTCCCCACCGAACAAGCTTTCACCCAATCCCTGCTCGCCCGCGATCCCCGCTTTACCCTCCGCCAACCATAGGCTAAGGGAACCCGTCATTCCGACAATAGGGAGAGTCCCCGATGGGCTACAAAGTCGTCGTCGTGGGCGCCACGGGTAACGTGGGCCGCGAAATGCTGAACATCCTCGCCGAGCGCGAGTTTCCGGTGGATGAGATCGTGGCCCTCGCCTCGCGCAAATCCATGGGCACCGAAATCAGCTTCGGCGACAAAACCCTGAAAACCCGCGACCTCGACACCTTCGATTTCACCGGCTGGGATATCGCCCTGTTCGCCGTCGGCTCCGAGGCGACCAAGATCTACGCCCCCCGTGCCGCCGGCGCTGGCTGTGTGGTGATCGACAACTCGTCGCTTTACCGCTACGACCCCGCCGTGCCGCTGATCGTCCCCGAGGTCAACGCCGACGCCATCGT
>JBAVTI010000272.1:0-3285 GCA_049696055.1 Paracoccaceae bacterium
GCACAGGCACCTTGCCCGCCGGATTACGCTTCAGAAAATCGGCGCTCGGTTCCCAATAGCGCTCCTCGACCAGTTCCACCTCAATCCGCTTTTCCGCCAGCGTCAAACGCACCTTGCGGCAAAACGGCGAGAGCGGGGCGTGATACAGGCGGTTCATGGGCAATGGTCTCACTCGGTCAGGATTACACCCTCATTGCCGTGAAGCCCGGAAAATTTCAATCCCACACAGGCGCCTTGCGGCAAATGAGGCACCAAGTACTCTATTCTTCAAAGCAACCCGCCCGGCCATCGGCCAAAATCGTCTGCGCCCCGCCCAACACCTGCCCCGCTTTCTTGCGTACAAATGGCCCCGGCTTGGCGGCATTGCGGCCTTTGGGGTCGGGTAGCACCGCCGCCAGCCGCGCCGCTTGCGTGGGGGTCAGATCCGCCGCATCGACGCCAAAGTAGTGCTGTGCTGCCGCCTGCACCCCAAACACCCCGGTCCCAAACTCTGCGACGTTCAGATACACTTCCAATATCCGCCGTTTGCTCCAGACCAGTTCGACCACCGGGGTCAACATCGCTTCCATAGCCTTGCGAAGCCAGCTGCGGCTCTGCCACAGGAACACGTTCTTCACCACCTGCTGGCTGATCGTCGAGGCCCCGCGGCCATTGCCCTCATCCAGGGCCGCACGAATGGCAACCATATCAAACCCCCAATGCAGACAATAGTTTGCATCCTCGGCCGCCACGACCGACCGCGCCATCACCGGGGCAATGGCTTCCATCGCCACCCAATCGCGCTCTATCCCGCCCAGCCGCCAACTTTCCTGCATCTGGTAGATGTTCGTCGGCGGATTGACCCCCGCAAACAGCAGAACCAACACCCCAAAGAACCCCGCCACCCCCGCCAAACCGCGCCATGCCCAGCGCAACAGCCGCCGCTTTATCGGCAGCCGCTCTGCCGCCGTTTCCGGGGCATCCTTGGCCGCTTTCGCCGCCGGTTTCTTGCGTGTGCTTTTCGTGACCATCTCCGCAGCATAGCCACGAAGCGCAGGCCGGGGTCAAGCCACCCCTCTGCCGCGTGGCACCGCTTTGTCGATGCGCCACAAATGGCCGATGGGCCTGACCTGTACCCGCTTCTTAATCCTGCGCAATGCAGCCGTCACACGAATCACTAAAGTGTTAAAGGCTAGCCCGACACCAAACAGGAGAAACCGCCATGGAAGACAAAGCCCCCAAATCAGACAAACGCACGATCATTGATGTGATCGAGGTCACCGGCGGCCAGTTGATCGACAAGATCAAAGAGATCATCAAAAGCGGCAACGTCCGTACCCTGCGCCTGCGCGCGGGCGATGACTTCTCATTGGAAATGCCGGTCACGGTCGGCGCGATTGCCGGGGGTGTGGTGGTGCTGGCAGCGCCTTGGCTGGCCATCATCGGCGTCATCGCCGCCATGATCACCGATATCCGCATCGAGGTAGAGCGTGACGCCGAAGACGACACCAAACCTGCCGCCAAAGACAAAACCGACGCCACCTGACCGCTACGGAGGATTAAATGGATACCAACCTCACCCCGTTCTACGACCAGTCCGACAACCCCACAGGCTGCTGTCCGCGCTTTGACCCAAGCGGCTGGGATGGTCAGAATCTGCACTTCAAAAACAAACGCTTTGTGCGCGCCACCACGCGCAGCCTGATGCACATTCCCCTGAACATGGGCACGGTGTTTTCCCGCGTCCTGCAACACCTTGATGACACCGGCGCCGTCGATCCGACCCACGCCCTTGTGCTGTCGCGCGATCTGTCGGCCTTTGGTGCCGAGCATCTGTTTGCCGTCACCAAAGACGTGCCCGATGAAGAGATGACAACCCTGTCAGGCGACTATGTGACCAAGGTATTTGATGGCCCCTACAGTCAGGCCAAAAACTGGATGCAAGCTCTGGAAACCATGGCCAAAGCCAAGGGCAGCACCGGGAAATCAAGCTGGTTTTTCTATACCACTTGCCCGAAATGCGCCAAAACCTACGGCCACAACTATGTGGTCGGTCTGGCCGAGGTTTAACCCGGCGCAGGGGTTACCCGCGCCGGGAGCATAGGTTATTCGGCCGGCACCGCCTCGCGTTCGTCGCTAAGCGGATGGGGCAGATGGATAAGCATTTCCTTCGGGCAAACCTGCAGGAAATTGCTGCGCTCGGCCGCCCAGTTGGCAAGGATTGTCGCCCCCTTCAGACTGCCGGTTTCGGCAACATGCCGCTCGATCAGGCCGCGCAACTGCGCCTCCCAATGCGGATGCGTCACCGCACAGGTCACCAGCGATTCCAAATTCATGAAATCCTCGGCCAGCCCATGCGGATCATACAGATACGCCATGCCGCCGGTCATGCCCGCGCCAAAGTTGGCACCAATCCGCCCCAGAATTACCGCCACACCGCCGGTCATATATTCGCAGCCATTGGTGCCGCAGCCTTCGACAACCACCGACGCCCCCGAGTTGCGCACCGCAAACCGCTCGCCCGCACGACCTGCCGCGAACAGATAACCATCCGTCGCGCCATACAGCACCGTGTTGCCGATGATGGTGTTTTCAGCCGCAACCAGGGGCGAAGACATCATCGGCCGCACCACGATCAACCCGCCTGACAGGCCTTTGCCGACATAGTCGTTGGCATCGCCCATCACCTCCAGCTTCAACCCCTTGACGGCAAACGCCCCCAACGATTGGCCGCAAGACCCCGACAACTTTACCGTCAGGTGATCAGGCTGAAGAGTGTTCTTCATCCCGAACTTGCGCACGATATGGCTGCTGGCCCGTGTGCCGATGGTGCGGTGCGTGTTGCGCACAGCATAGCTAAGCTGCATCTTTTCGCCGTCCTCAAAGAACCGCGCGCCGTCTTTCACAATCTCGGCGTCCAGCGTGTCAGGCACCGCATTGCGCGGCTTGGAACGGTCATAGGTAATCCGGTTCGCCCCATCGACGCTGATCAACAACGGGTTCAAATCCAGATCATCCAACCGCGCCGAACCCCGGCTGACCTGGCTTAGCAAATCTGCCCGCCCGATGATCTCATCCATCGACCTTGCCCCGATGCTTGCCAAAATCTCGCGCACTTCCTGGGCATAGAACGTGATCAGGTTCACCACCTTGTCCGCGGTGCCGGTAAACTTGGCCCGCAGCGCCGGGTCTTGGGTGCAAACCCCAACCGGGCAGGTGTTGGATTGGCACTGACGCACCATGATACAGCCCATGGCAATCAACGCCGCCGTGCCGATGCCATACTCTTCGGCCCCCATCATCGCG
>JBAVTI010000273.1:0-2930 GCA_049696055.1 Paracoccaceae bacterium
AACGCTCCGCGGGGAGTATTTAGGCAAAGAAAAAGCCGTAAGCATTCACGTTTATACAAATATCTCGCGCGGATCGCCTCGATCTTTGCCTGACAAAAAAGCCCTGCTCAGAGGGGTGCGGTCCAAAATCCTTTCTGCAAGAATTTTCCGGTTGTCGCGCGCCCATCCCAGCCTTTACTCAAGTCGGAACACCTTATCGCGCGCCACCGCCCCACGCAGCAATACCAGCCGGGTTTTTGCCACCCCCATAGCCGAGGCCAACAAGGCCGCCACTGCTTTGGTTGCTTTGCCATCTTCGGGCACGCAAGTTACATAAACCCGGATCGCGCCACCCTCTTCCACCACCACCGCATTGCGCGAGGCACGCGGCGTCACCCGCACCGCGATGTCAGTACCGCTTACAGCCAGATGCGACAAATCAGGTGTCTTCATTCCCGCCCCCGGCGCTTTCCCCTAGCCATTTCCCCTGCCACCCCCCTAATCTTGTCCCAAGCCACAGCGGAGCAAGCAATGACCACGGCATTTTATTGGGACGAGCGGTGTTTTTGGCATGGTGGCGGCAACTATGCCTTTTTGATGCCGGTTGGCGGTCTTGTGCAACCCCTGCCGGGCGGCCTGCCTGAAAACCCCGAAACCAAGCGGCGGCTGAAAAACCTGCTTGATGTCACCGGCCTGATCAACCAGCTGTCCGCCCGTCATGCCCCCGAGGCCACATGGGCCGATCTGGCCCGCGTCCACCCAGACGCTTTTCTGCACACGTTCAAGGGCCTGTCTGACGCGGGCGGTGGCGAGCTTGGCCTGCGCACCCCCTTTGGCCGCGGCGGGTTCGAGATTGCGGCGCTGTCGGCGGGTCTGGCCAAGGCCGCCTTGTTTGCCACCCTGCAAGGCACTGCCACCAACGCCTACGCCCTGTCACGCCCGCCCGGCCACCATTGCCTGCCCGATTGGCCCAACGGCTTTTGCCTGCTGGCCAATATCGCCATTGCGATCGAGGCCGCCCTGGCCGAAAATCTTGCCACGCGCATTGCCGTCGTCGATTGGGATGTGCATCACGGCAACGGCACCGAGGCGATTTTCTACGATCGCGCCGATGTGCTGACCATCAGCCTGCACCAGGAACGCGACTACCCGCTGGATACCGGTGCTGCATCGGCACGCGGCAAGGGTGCCGGGCTTGGCTATAACATCAACATTCCCCTGCCCCCCGGCACGGGGCACACAGGCTATCTTGAGGCGATGAACCGCCTTGTTATTCCTGCCCTGCATGCCTTCAAACCCGATGCCATCGTGGTCGCCTGCGGCTTTGACGCCTCAAATTTCGACCCGCTGTCGCGGATGATGGCCAGCGTTGAGACCTTTCGGCTGATGACCCGCGCGGTGAAACAGGCCGCCGAAGCCCTGTGCGGGGGCCGCCTGACCCTTGTTCACGAGGGCGGCTATTCCGAAGTCTATGTGCCGTTTTGCGGCCATGCCGTGCTGCAGGAACTGTCAGGCAGCGCCATCGCCGCCCCAGACCCCCTCGCCGAACGGGTCGCCAAACAACAGCCGGGGCCGAAATTCGACGCCTTCCTGACCGACTGGATCGACGATCTGCAGTGTCAGCTTTCCGAACCCCACATTGCCTAACCGCGCAACGCAATCCCCTGCCACAACACCACCCCGGCAATTGCCAAGAACAGCCCCCCCGCCGCGCGCCCGATCAACACGGTTACAGCGGGGTTGCCTGCAAGCCCCTGGCGCATCCGGTCCGCCGCCAACGCCATGCTGCCATAAACCCAAAACTGCATCAGCATCGTCATCGCCCCCATCACCAGCGCCTGCCGCCAAACCGGGCCGTAAATCGGCTTCACGAACAGCGGAAAGGTCGCAAGCGTGAACAGATACGCCTTGGGGTTCAGCACGCATGACACCACGCCTTGCGTAAACGCCACCCCGCCCGTTCGCACGCCGCCCGTTCGCGCCGCACCGCCAATGGCACCCAACCGGATCGAACTGCGCAACAGCGTCCCCCCGATCCAGCCCATGTAAAGCCCGCCCACGATCACCAAGACCTTGATCAGCCCCCCCGGCAGCGCCAACAACAGCCCGACGCTCAGCCCGCCCCACACCGTGTGGAACACGCCGCCCGCCATGATCCCGGCCACAGCCAACAGCCCCGCCCGCCGCCCGCCCACCAGCGCATTGCTTAGCACAAACAGCATATCCATGCCGGGCACCACGATGATTCCGAACAGCATCACGCCGTAAAGCCACAGGTTTTCGCCATAACTCATGTCAGTATTCCCAAACCCACAATCCGCGCCCCAACATTTTCGCGTTGAAACCAAAGCGATTCTGCCCCCCATATCAGCCCCGAACTGACAGCGTTGTGTCAGGAGCGTTTTCCCGGAGCCGCCGCCCATGCGCAAAGCCTCGCGCCTGTTTGACATCCTGCAAATCCTGCGCCTTGCCAGTCAGCCGGTCACCGCCGCCAAAATCGCGGCCACGCTTGAGGTCGTCCCCCGCACCATTTACCGCGACATTGCCGAACTTCAGGCGATGCGTGTCCCTGTCGAGGGCGGGCGCGGCATCGGCTATATTCTGCGCGCGGGCTTTACCCTGCCGCCCTTGATGTTCACCGTCGAGGAAACCGAGGCGCTGATGCTGGCCCTGGCCCTGCTGGATCGCACCGGCGATTCTGGCCTGAAACGCAATGCCCGCACCGCCAGCCAAAAGATCGCCGCCGCCCTGCCACCGCCGTTGCGCGAAACGCTGGCCAACCGTGCCCTGCATGCCTGGGGCACCGTGACCCCCGCGCCTGATGGTATTGACCTTGCGCTTTTGCGCCAAGCCATCCGCGAGGAACAAAAGCTGCAGATCACCTACCGCGACGAGGCCGGGCACTTTACCGAACGCACCCTGCGCCCGATCGCGCTGGTGTATTATTCCAC
>JBAVTI010000274.1:0-11125 GCA_049696055.1 Paracoccaceae bacterium
TCGGCCATGGTCATCGCCTCAACCTGATCATGCGTGACGTAGATCATCGTGGTCTTCAGCGTATGGTGCAATTCGGTGATTTCCAACCGCATGTTGCCACGCAACGCGGCATCCAGATTCGACAAAGGCTCGTCGAACAAGAATGCCTTGGGTTCGCGCACAATGGCGCGGCCAATGGCGACGCGCTGACGCTGACCACCCGAAAGCTGGCCGGGTTTACGGTCAAGGTAGCTGGTCAGGTTCAACACCTTCGCCGCCGCATCAACTTTTTTCGCCGCCTCGGCCCCATCCATCCCGGCCATTTTCAACGGAAACGCAATGTTCTTGCGCACGGACATATGCGGATACAAAGCATAGCTTTGAAACACCATCGCCAGCCCACGCTTGGCAGGCGGCGTATCGGTGGCGTCAACTCCATCGATGGAAATCACCCCATCGGTGGTGTCTTCCAGCCCCGCGATCAGCCGCAACAAGGTGGATTTTCCGCACCCTGACGGGCCGACAAACACCACAAACTCGCCGTCCTCGATATCAAGGTTCAGCGACGGGATTACCGCCACTTCGCCAAACTTCTTGGTTACATTACGCAGGGTTATCTTGCCCATTTCGCCCTCATTTCCCAAGTTTCATTTCACGGCGCCAAAGGTCAGGCCACGGACAAGTTGTTTCTGGCTAAACCAGCCAAGGATCAGGATTGGTGCGATGGCCATGGTGCTGGCCGCGCTAAGTTTTGCGTAAAACAGCCCCTCGGGGGATGAATAGCTGGCGATGAACTGGGTAAGCGGTGCCGCACCGGTGGTGGTCAACTGCAGCGTCCAGAACGCTTCGTTCCATGCCAGGATCACGTTCAAGAGCATGGTCGAGGCTATGCCCGGAACCGCCATCGGCGCGAGTACATACATGATCTCCGACCGCAGTCCCGCGCCGTCCATCCGCGCCGCTTCAAGGATTTCGCCGGGGATTTCCTTGAAATACGTATAGAGCATCCACACCACGATCGGCAGGTTGATCAGCGTCAATACCGCCACCAGCCCGGTCCGGGTATCCAGCAGGCCAAAGTCGCGGAACATCAGATACATCGGGATCAACACGCCAACCGATGGCATCATCTTGGTTGACAGCATCCACATCAGCAGATCCTTGGTGCGCTTGCCCGGCACAAAGGCCATCGCCCAAGCCGCAGGAATGGCGATCACCAGCGCAAGCAAGGTAGACCCAACCGAAATGATTACCGAATTCCAGAAGTGGCGGCCATAGTCTGACCGGTGCTGCACCTCGCCATAGCTTTCCAGCGTCCATGGGGCGAGAAGCATATCAATCGGGCCTTTGATGGCATCACCTTCGGACTTGAAGCTCATCAAAATGGTCCACAGGATCGGGAAAAAGATCAGGAACCCGATGGCCCAGGCCAGAACGGTGACAACGGCTTTGCGGGAGTTTGTGACTTTGCGTGCCATGTCATGCGTCCAGGTTCTTGCCAATCATGCGCATCACAAAGAACGCAACGATATTGGCGAGGATGACAGCGATAATGCCCCCGGCAGACCCGCCGCCGACATCGTAATTCAGCAGAGATTGGGCATAAACCAGATAGCTGATATTGGTCGAGGCCGTGCCGGGGCCGCCATTGGTGGTCACCAGGATCTCGGCAAAAACCGACAAAAGGAAGATGGTTTGAATAAGCACCACCACTGTCACCGCGCGGGTCAGGTGTGGCACGGTCAGATAGACGAACCGACTAAATACGCTCGCGCCGTCCATTTCCGCTGCTTCTTGCTGTTCGCGGTCAAGCGATTGCAGCGCAGTCAGCAAGATCAGCGTCGAAAACGGCAACCACTGCCACGCCACAATCAGGATGATCGAGGCAAGCGGCGCGTGGGCCAGAAAATCAAACGGCTGCATTCCCATTGCTTTGGCGATATGGGCGAACATGCCGTTCACCGGGTTCATGAACATGTTCTTCCACACCAAGGCCGACACCGTTGGCATCACAAAGAACGGCGCAATCACCAGAACCCGCACGATCCCCTGCCCCCAGAATGGCTGGTCCAGCAGCAGCGCAAGCGCCACGCCACCAAACACCGTGATCGCCAGCACACCAAGAACCAAGGTCAACGTATTTGTCAGTGCCGCAAAAAACGCGGGGTTGGTCAGGAAGTAATAGTAGTTGTCAAAGCCCACAAATCCGCCCTGCGCCGGGTTCAACAGGTTGTAGCGCAGGAACGAGAAATACAGCGTCATCACCAGTGGCACGATCATCCACGCGAATAGCAGTAGCACGGCGGGCGCAACCATGATGCGCGCGGCGGCCCGAGAATGCTCGGTGGCCATGGTGATACCTCAGATTTAAGGGATGGGAAAACTGCGGGGCCGCCTTGGGAAAGCCCGGCCCCGCAGGTATGGCAAGATTACTTGATGTAACCGGCCTTGGTCATTTCCGTCTTGGTCAACTCTTGCGCGGCGGCAAGGGCGTCTTCCATCGACGTGGTCCCGGCAAGTGCCGCCGAGAATTGCTGGCCTACCGAAGTCGCAATCCCTTGGAATTCGGGAATAGCCACGAACTGCACACCAACATATGGCACGGGATCGACGGTCGGATGGGTCGGATCGGCCGAGTTAATGCTGTCCAGCGTCATCTTGGCGAACGGCACCTTCTGGTATTCCGGGTTGGCATAAAGCGACGTCCGGGTTCCCGGAGGCACGTTTGCCCAGCCTTCTTTGGAAGCAACCAGTTCGGCGTATTCCTTCGATGTCGCCCAAGCCACGAAAGTTTTGGCGGCTTCAGTCTTGGCCGAACCTGCCGGAATGGCCAAAGACCATGCCCACAGCCAATTGCCACGCTTGCCAAGGCCGTTGTCCGGGGCCAAAGCAAAACCAACCTTGTCTGCGACAGTCGATTCCTTGCCGGTCACGAATGATGCCGCAACGGTGGCATCAATCCACATGCCGCACTTGCCTTGGTTGAACAGCGCCAGGTTTTCGTTAAAGCCGTTGTTCGACGCGCCCGGAGGACCATAGTTGGTCATCAGGTCAAGATAAAAGGTCAGAGTGGCCTTCCATGCTTCGCCGTCAAATTGCGGGTTCCAGCTTTCGTCAAACCATTTGGCACCGAACGAATTCGACATCGCGGTCAGGAAGGCCATGTTCTCGCCCCAGCCCGCTTTGCCGCGCAGACAGACGCCGTAAATCTCGCCTTCTTTGTCGGTCATCGCGGCAGCAGCGGCCTTGATGTCGGCCCAGGTTGGGGCTTCGGGCATGGTCAGCCCGGCCTTTTCCATCAGGTCGGTGCGATACATCACCATCGACGACTCGCCGTAGAATGGCGCTGCATAAAGGTTGCCATCCACCGTCAAACCACCCGCAATCGCTGGCAGAAGGTCGGCTGCATCCCATTCTGCGGGCAAATCGTTCAAGCTGACCAGCCAGCCTTGCTTGCCCCAGATCGGCACTTCGTAAGTGCCGATGGTCAGCACATCGAACTGGCCGCCTTTGGTGGCAATATCGGTGGTCACTTTTTGGCGCAGAACGTTTTCTTCCAGCGTCACCCATTCCACGGTGATGTCGGGGTGCTTGGCGTTGAATTCGGCCATCAGGCCTTGCATGCGGATCATGTCGCCGTTGTTCACGGTCGCAACAGTGATCGTCTCGGCAGCAGCGGCGGTCGCAAGCGCGGCCACTGCGCACGCGCTAAATAGCGCGCGAACCCTGTAGGTCATCAGTTTCCTCCCTGTACTCACGAATGAGCATTAAATCGTTTAGTGAGCAATTACTCACAAATCGAATTGCGTCTGTCAATCAGATTGTCACAGACCCGCCGCACCCTGAAGATCAGCCTATTTGGTAGAGGCGGCCAGCAATTTGCGCGCAGTAATCTCATCGGTGATCAAACCGTTGAAAATCCGCCCCTTAAGCCCGGCGACCAACGCCCGAAGCTTGCTGTCGCCGCCCGCAATCGCAATCGTCAAACGGCCCTCTTCGGCGGTCACCCGTGCCCCTGCCACCCGGTTGTTAGGGTCGGCTTCCAGATAACGCCCATCCGAATCATAAACCCAACCCGCCACCTCGCCAGCAGCGCCCTGCGCCTGCAAGGAGGCCAGTTCAGCGGCAGTTACGAACCCGTCTTTCAACAGTGGTGCATCGTCACTCATCTGTCCCACACCCACGAACGTCACATCCGCGGCCTGCGCCAACCGCAGAACGGATTGGATGGATTTCATCGAATGAAACAGATCCCGTTCCTCGGTGCTTTGCGCGATAACCGGCATTGGCATCGGGTAATGCGGCGCACGCACCTTATCGGCAATCCGCATGATCACATCATAGTAGGACGCAGATCCATCCGGCGAAATGTTGCCATTCAAGGAAACAATCCGGTGCTGTTCGCATTCCATCGAGGTTAGTTCCTCGACCGTTGCTCGCAACGTCCGCCCGGTACCAAGGGCGATCACCAAAGGCTCGGCCGACCGTAAAACCCGCTCCATTTCCGCCGCTGCAGTCGGCGCGATGCTGGGCAATGGATCAATACCTACCCCAAGGCTGGGTGCCACCCGGCAAAGCCGCAACCCGAACCTCCGGGTCATCGCCGCTTCAAGATCAAGGCAACCGGAAACCCGGTGTTCCAGCCGCACATGGATCAGCCGTTCCGCCATCGCGCGGCTGACAAGGCGCTGCGCCCGCTGACGCGAAACCCCCAATTCACGGGCGATCTGGTCCTGTGTCAACCCACCGACGTAGTAAAGCCACCCCGCCCGCGCAGCGTCGTCCAACGGGGTCGCGTCGATATCGGGTTTATCGGGCATTGGTTCTCTTTCCCACGGAATCCACCATCAACAAATCTGAACGCCCGTCAAAAAACGCTTTGAAATCATCAAACTGCCGATGTGCTGTTGCGTCAATGGGGGCGCTGAGGTCCAGCCCAACTAGGTGGCTGCCTCCTACGAAACGCCAAACCTCCATCCCCGCAGACAGTCCGGCGCGCACGCCGTTCAGACTGTCTTCGATTACCAGACAGCGCTCGGGCGCAACGCCCATTTGCGCCGCCGTGAACACGAACAAATCAGGCGCAGGCTTGCCACGCGCAACTTGACTGGCCGTAAAAACCTTTGCCCCAAAGATATCGGTCAATCCAACGAGCTTTAACGATTGGCTTACCCGTTCGGGGCTGGAAGAGGTGGCAACACAACAGGGCAACGCCAGTTCGGAAATCACCTCGCGAACCCCCGGCATGATCGTCAGGCTTTGCTGAAACGCTGCCAGTAGTCGGGCGCGATAGTCCGCCTCGAAATAGTCTGGCAGAACAACGCCAAAAGTTTCACGCACCTCTTTCATCACAACCGGGTAGCTACGACCCAGAAATTGACGGCTGACAAATTCCATATCAATGTCGACACCGTAACCTTTCAATTCGGAAATCAGCATCTTTGCGCTGATGACCTCACTGTCAATCAGCACACCATCGCAATCAAAAATGACAAGCTCTGTGCGGTTCATATGCGGGACCATAAGACCCCACCTCTCGGACTCATAGACGGAATATCACACGGTACCGGGGCAATCCGCCCCAAACACACGCGAACAAGGTAGCAATGGAGAGGGAAGTGGTGGCGAGGGGGGGACTCGAACCCCCGACCCCGCGATTATGAGTCGCGTGCTCTAACCAGCTGAGCTACCTAGCCACTAAGGCGGGTGGGTAGTGGAGCCATGGGGGGGCGTCAAGGGGAAATCGTGCCGCCAGAGGGGTTTCAGCGGTGCGCGACGCGCGGCCGCCCCGATGCCGTTGCCGTGATTGTCGCCTCGATGAACATTGCGCGGCCCTCGACATCAGCCTCGCGGATATCGCGGGTCACGATGATCCGAACCTCTTCGGCGCCCGCCCGCTTGGCGCGACTACTGGCTTCGACCACAAGCACCGCCTCCATCGCGTCAAGTGCTGCATCACGCGAGGTATGGGCCTGCAATCCGGCAGGAAAATGCGCCACAAACCGCCCCTCGCCGGGGGAAGACACCAACCCTGTCGCGCGCTGCGACACCTGCCCCACAACGGCACCGATTGCATTCGCCACACCTGCATGCTCGGGTAGAATCATCTGACACCCCAACCGTTCACCTACCGCGCCATAGTACGACGGCGCCGACGCGCCCAAACCGATCACCGGCACCCCCAACCGCGCAGTAATCTGAACTACGCCGCGATGATTGTTCAGCCCAGCCTTCATCAGCGGGTGCCGCGCCATTGCCTCGGGCTGTTCTTCCGCAAAGCCCTGGTCCTCGGCAAACGCGGCTTCCAGCAAGCAGTCGACGGTCTGCGCCGTCAACTGATCCACAATCCCCTGCGCCAAAACCTTCGGATCATTGGCAAAACGTTCGCCCTTACCGGTGCGGCGACGCCCCAGCAGACGCACAGCTTTTTCCGCCGCCGCGGCATCCCAAGCATCCAGCCGCCCCAAAACATGGCTTGCATCCGAGGGCGTCACCCCTGAAATCATGACCAACCCGCGCGCAACCAACCGCTCCATCGCGGCAACTTCCAACCGTGATGTCATCGCCATTGCCAACGGCATCGCCCCGACGATCCGGGCCAGCAACGCCGCTTCGCGCGCGCTAAGTCCCCCGGTATTGCCCTCCATCGGAATAACAAACCGTCCGTCGAATTCTCCTGCCACTTCGGTCGCCAGCGCGCGGTCCAAAGCAGCATGCACCATCTGCGGATGATCGGCAGCCATCAACGCTACGGGGATCAATCTGCGCGGCCCCAGTCGTAACCCGCCCTCCAGACCCGCAGTAATCAGATGCACCTCGCTATCGCCGCCAAGCCCGGTGGTGCGCATTGCGACCGCCTCGACCATGGTACGAAAGCCGCCTACCCGTGCGCCTTGTGGGTCGATCTCGGGCAAGCCACCACGAAGCAAAGCGATATCCGTGGTTGTGCCGCCAATATCCGACACCAGCGCGTCGGTGGCTCCGGTCAACCAGCGCGCGCCAACGATGCTGGCCGCAGGCCCGCTTAGAATCGTCTCGATCGGGCGTTCGCGCACCATCGCCGCCGAGATCAATGCGCCATCCCCGCGCACCACCATCAATGGCGCATTCACACCAATCGCCACCAGATGCCGCTCGCAGGCGGCCACCAATCGATCAATCATCCCGATCAGACGCGCATTCAGCACCGCTGTCAGCGCCCGTTTGGGGCCATTCAACTGCGCCGACAGTTCATGGCTACAGGTGACGGGCCGCCCCGTCACCCTGCGGATCAGATCGCGCGCCGCAACCTCATGGCTTGGGTTGCGGGTGGCAAAACGGGCGGCAACGGCGAAACCCATCACCTGCGGGCCCAGCGTCGAAACTGCTGCCTCCAGCGCAGCCATATCCAGCGATTCCGCCTCAACGCCTGCATGTGTATGCCCGCCAGACAACCGCACCACAGGGTCGCCGCCAAGCGCCTCTGTCAAACCACCACGTTCCAGATCGCCCGCGTCAAAGCCGATGAACACAAGCGCCACACGTCCGCCCTGCCCCTCGACCAGCGCATTGGTGGCTAGGGTTGTGGACAGCGACACCATCGCCACCTCGGAAGCCTGCACCCCTGCGCTGGCTAATGCGGCATCCACCGCCCGGCCAATGCCCAACGCCAGGTCACCGCGCGTGGTCAGCGACTTGGCAGACCCAATCACCGTATCGGCCGCTTCATCCACGATCACCGCGTCGGTGTAGGTGCCACCGGTATCAACCCCGAGGAAATAAGCCATTATCGTCTTCCCTGTTGCGCAACAACGCACTTAGGGCGTTCCAGCTACCGGGTCACCCCCCGATGCGACCTTTTCTGTCGCGGACAGGCAAGGTCGACCCTGATAGTCGCCTGCGGCGACGATGAACCGGCGGTATCTGCAATGCCTCGCGGTATTTCGCCACTGTGCGCCGGGCCACCTCCATGCCACCTGCGGCCAAAGCGTCAACCAGCGCTTGATCCGACAAGGGCTTGCCCGAATCTTCCGCCCCCACCAACCGCGCCAGCGCCGCCCGCAATGCAGCCCCGGAAACGGCATTGCCCTCTGGTCCCAACCGCGCGCTGAACAGATGCCGCAACCACCAGGTGCCAAGGGGCGTATCTACGGCCGTGCCCGCCACAATCCGGCTAATGGTGCTTTCATGCAAGCCAACCGCCTCGGCCACATCGGCCATGGTCAAGGGCACCAAAGCCGCCTGCCCCTGCTCTAACGCGGCTTCCTGCCTTCGCAAAATCTCGGCGCCAACCCGCAGCAAGGTGGCATTGCGGGTCTGTACCATTTGTTCAACCGCCCGCGCAGCGGCCCAATCAGCCCGCGCTTGTGGTGTCTTGTCCCGCCCCCCGCCCCCCTGAAGACTAAGAGCGGGCAGCGCGGATCGGTTTAGCACCACCTGCCATCCCGCTTCACCCTTGGTTGCCACAAGATCGGGTTCGCGCAAGGGTGCGGCACCCGCTTCAAACTGTGCCCCGGGCTTGGGGTCAAATCCCCGGATCAGCCGTAACCGCGCCATGATCTCGGCCTCTGACTCCTCGCAAAGAGTGGCGAGTCTTGCAAAATCCCTCATCGCCAACAGATCAAGATGCCCCAGAATACACCGCATGGTCCTGTCCAAACACCCGGACTCTGCCGCTTGCAACATCAGGCATTCGGCCAAAGACCGCGCAAAAAGCCCTGTTGGCTCAATCTGTTGCAGCTTTACTAGCACGGCCTCAACTTCGGGAACCGACGCCCCGGCACTGGTCGCTATTTCCGAAAGCGACCACCCGATCCAACCTGACGGCTCCAACGCCTCGGCAAGCGTATGCGCGATATGACGTTCCCTGCCAATTTTGGTTACCCGGTCAATACCCGCCATCACATGCGCCATCAGACTTGGTGCGGCATTAGCTTCTTCGGCATGGCCTCCGGTGCCCGCCGGTGCAAAGGCCCCACTCCACCGCGGCAGCCATTCCCCCATCTCGGGTCGGTCCAACCTGATATGGGGGTTTTCTGCTGCCAGTTCTTCCAGATATCGGGTCAAGCCCGACCCATCCATCCGCAGCACCCGGATCGAGGCCGCCAACCCCAAGTTAAGCTGCATCCGCTGCGTCTGCTTGATTACCAATTGCGGGCTAGAGGGATTTCTCGGCTTCATGGCAACGATATGGGTTCCTGTGTTTCAGTCCAAGCCTACGGGGCGACCTTGCGCCGCGCAACCGATGCATGCTGCCCTCTCGCCTTTAGCCACGCGCCAGAGTAGGGTCCAGCCCGCTGTAACTCTGGTTTGGTATTGCAAAGACCAAATCGCACGGTTGAAACGCCTTACGATCGTCGACTGCCAAATTGCCCACTCGGCAAGCACACCAAAGGAATTCACCATGCAAGCCCTTTCCCTGCCCTTGGTGCAAGACCTTGTGCTGATCGGTGGTGGCCATGCGCATGCCTTGGTATTGCGGATGTGGGGCATGAACCCTCTGCCCGGTGTACGGTTAACCGTCATCAACCCCGGCCCGGTGGCACCCTATACCGGCATGCTGCCCGGCCATATCGCCGGTCACTACACCCGCCCCGAGATGATGATAGATCTGGTGCCCTTGGCCCGGTTTGCGGGGGCAAGGGTAATCCTGGACCGGGTAGTTAGCATTGACCGCACAACGCGACATGTGATTATCGCGACAGGAGATCGTCTGCCTTACGATATTGCCTCCATTGATATCGGCATTGGCTCGCATCTGCCCGCGCTGCCCGGTTTCGCCGAAAACGCCGTAGCGGCAAAACCTTTGGGGGCCTACGCCGACCGGTGGCAAGCCTTTGTGGAAAAAGTCCATCCCACCCCGCAGGTCATCGTGATCGGTGCGGGCGTCGGCGGGGTGGAACTGGCATTGGCCTCGGCGTATCGGCTGCAAATGGCAGGTGTGACACCACAAGTGACCGTGCTGGAACAGTCGGCTACCGCTTTGCCCGGCATTGGTGCGGGCGCGCGTGCCGCTTTGCTCGCCCATATGGCGCGGCTTGGCGTGCAGCTTTTGACCAATGCCACACCGGCTCAGATTACTCCCAATGCCGTCATGCTGACGGACGGTCGCACCCTGCCATCCGATTTCACCCTTTCCGTCGCGGGTGCGCGCCCTCAGGGCTGGCTTGCCAACACCGGACTTGCCCTGACCGATGGCTACATCGCCGTCAGCCCACAACTGCAATCCTCTGACGCCACCGTTTTTGCCGTCGGCGATTGCGCTCACCTGACCCATGCCCCACGCCCCAAAGCCGGAGTCTTTGCTGTGCGCGAAGCGCCCGTTTTGTTCCACAACCTGCGTGTGGCTCTTTCTGACACCGGCACAATGCACAGCTTTCAGCCGCAGCGCGATTACCTCAAACTGATCTCCACAGGTGGGAAATCAGCCGTTGCTGACAAATTCGGCCTGCGCCTCGATGGTGCTTGGCTCTGGGGCTGGAAAGACCAGATCGACCGCAAGTTTATGGCAAAGTTTGCAGCCTACCCCGCGATGCCCTCGCCCCCATTACCCGCTCATATTGCCAAAGGGCTGGCGCAGGCAATGGCGGGCAAACCGCTTTGCGGCGGCTGTGGTGCCAAAGTCGGGGCGATCGACCTTTCGTCCGCACTGTCCCACCTGCCTTCCCCTGTCCGCCCGGAAATCCTTTCTGGCCCCGGCGATGATGCCGCCATCTTGCGCGCAGGCGATGGCTTTCAAGTCATCACCACTGACCATCTGCGCGCCCTCAGCCTCGATCCGGCCTTGATGGCCCGCATTACCGCGATCCACGCCATGGGCGATATCTGGGCCATGGGCGCTGCCCCACAAGCAGCCCTTGCCCAAATCACCTTGCCACAAATGTCGCCTCGGCTGCAGTCTGAAACCCTGCGTGAGATCATGGAGGCCGCAGCCGCAACCTTTCGCGCGGCTGGGGCAGATGTGGTTGGCGGTCACACCTCAATTGGCTCGGAACTGACCATTGGCTTCACCGTCACCGGCCTTGCACAGCGCGCCATCAGCAAGGGCGGCGCGCAGCCCGGCGATATGCTGATCCTTACCAAACCCCTTGGCACCGGAACCATTCTTGCCGCCGAAATGGCACGGATTTCCCCTGCGAACCTAATGCTCGGCGAGGTTGTCGCCGCC
>JBAVTI010000275.1:0-6099 GCA_049696055.1 Paracoccaceae bacterium
CGGTTTGACGACAACCTGCACGATCTGTCGCTGCAAGGGCCGCTGGCGGTGGAATATCTGGAAAAACATGTCGAGGGGATTCGCAATCTGGGCTATTTCAGCCAGATGCAGACCTCTTTGTTCGGCAAGCCGGTGATGATTTCGCGCACGGGTTATACTGGCGAGCGCGGCTATGAGCTGTTTTGCCGGGGGCAGGACGCAGGCATGATCTGGGACCGGATTCTGGATGAGGGCAAGAGCATGGGCATCATTCCATGCCGGTTTACCACGCTCGATATGCTGCGGACCGAAAGCTATTTGCTGTTCTTCCCCTTTGATAACTCGGAAATGTATCCGTTCGAGAATGAAGGTCCGGGGGATACGCTGTGGGAATTGGGCCTCGATTTCACCGTCAGCCCCGGCAAGGTCGGCTTTCGCGGCGCGGAAGAGCATTACCGCCTTAAGGGCAAAGAGCGGTTCAAGATCTGGGGGCTGAAACTGGATGGCAAGAATGTGCCGGGCAACGGTGCGCCAGTGTTCCAGAACGGCAAAAAAGTGGGTGTGGTGACGCAAGCGATGTATTCAGCCCTGAACAAGCACAATATCGCCATTGCCCGCCTTCCGGTTGCCTGTGCTAACGATGGCACCAAGCTGGTGGTGAACTGTGCGACGCATGGCGAGATTGGCGCGACCACGCATGCGATGCCGTTCTATGATGTCGATAAGAAACGCCGGACGGCAAAGGGCTGACGGCTTTTGCTTTCTTTCTGGTCCAAATATCCCCGCCGGAGGCTTCGGGCCACGCCGCAAGAGCCTCCGGCGGGGATATTTGAGCCAGAAAGAAATTGCTGCGAAAAGAAGGTTTTGGCGTAAATGACGAAGACTGTGTTTGAGCCTGCAATAAAAAGCCGCCCGGTCTACGGCGAGTTGCAACCGCGCGCTGGGTTGGCGCATTTGATGGTGGCGGATGGCGAGGGCGGGCAGGCGATTGTCGATTTGATCGCCAAGGCCGGGGCAGATGCGGCCCAGATGTTGGCGCGCAGCCATATCATCTATATGCCGGGGCCAAATGGCACCGATTTGTCGGCGGCAATGCAGGCATTAGGGGCGGCACAGTATCGTTCCTGCCCCAGTTTCGCCGCAGCCCATTCGCGGATTTCCAAGGTGTTGGCGGATGCGCATATGGGGTTGCAGGTCTATCTTGCCGGAACCGAGGGCCTGATGGGGCAAGTGATGACCGAGGCGGTGGCGGCGGGGTTGCCAGGCGATGCGGTGCAGACCGAACATCGTGGATCGACGGTGCGCCGGGTGCAATGTGTGCATTGCAAGGGAATTACCGAAAATGTCCGGCTGGACCCGTTCAAGTGCAGCCATTGTGGGTTGAACCTGTTCGTGCGCGACCATTATTCGCATCGGATAGCTGCGTTTCAGGGCGTTTGCATTGACGCGGAAGACCCCGGTGTGGTGCCGCCAGCGGTGGAGCGGTTCAAATGAGCGTTGGCGCAGAGAAAATTCCGGTCCGTGTGGCCGAGGTGGTAAAGGTCAACGATCTGATCACACGGTTCCGCTTTGTGCGGCGCGATGGCGGCGTGATGCCGTCGTTTTCGGGCGGCGCGCATATCGTGGTCGAGATGGATGATCACGGCACCCGGCGGTTGAACCCCTATTCGCTGATGAACGACCCGGCGGACCGGACGGGCTATGAGATTTCGGTGCGGCGCGACGATGCCGGGCGGGGTGGGTCTTTATTCCTGCACCGCGAGGTAGTGCCGGGGATGGAAATGCTGATTGGCCACCCGGTAAATCTGTTTCAGCCCGACTGGCGCGCGCGTAAGCACCTGATGCTTGCCGGTGGCATTGGTATCACGCCGTTCATCGCGCAGGCGGCACAATATGCGGCGTTAGGACTGCGGTTTGAGCTGCATTACGCGGCGCGCAATCGGCAGTTGGGTGCCTATATGGGCGATCTGGTTGCGCGTTATGGCGACCGCGTACACTGTTATTTCGACGAGGAGGGCCAGGTGATTGACCTGAAAACCCTGCTGTCGACGCAAAGCTTGGGGACGCATGTGTATGTGTGCGGCCCAAAGGGAATGATCGGGTGGGTGCGGACAACCGCCGCAGCGATGGGCTGGCCCAAGGGGGCGGTGCATCACGAGGAATTCCTTGCCCCGCCGGTGGGTCGGGTGTTTGAGGTGACGCTTGCAGCATCGGGAAAGGTGGTGACGGTTGGCACCCACCAGTCGTTGCTGGAAGCAATGGAGGCGGCGGAGGTGGACGCGCCATATCTGTGCCGGGGCGGTGCCTGCGGGCAGTGCGAAACCGACGTTTTGGGCTGTGATGGCCATATTTTGCACAACGACCACTGGCTGACCGACGCGCAAAAGGCCGAGGGGCGCAAGATCATGCCCTGCGTTTCACGTTTCGAGGGTAAATCCCTTGTTCTGGATAGGTAGAAAACCATGAGCCTCGATTTCAACGACGAGACCTTTCGCAACGATTTCACCTTTCGCAACTCGGGACGCGCGATCAAGCGGTTTCCGTTTCCGTTTCCCGAAGACAGCTACATGTATTCGGTGAATATGGAGCCGCATGTGCCGGGGCGCGTGGGGTCGGTGTTTGAACATACCTTTGATGTGGATGAGCATTATGTGGCCGAGATGCGCGACCGCGCACTGGTTCTGGCCGATGACCCGCTGCGCTGCCAATCGTTGCCGCATATGACGCTGGCGGGATGGGATCTGCTGGAATTGATCATGGAGGCCAAGGCGCGCGAGTATCCGCAGTGGTTTTCGCTGAGCAAGGATGGCGATAAATGGCATTGGGTGAATAAGCCGCTGGGGATTGATCAGAAATTCACGTTCCTGGATGAGTCGACCCTGCCATATGGGCCGATGGAATATATCACGCGGCAGACGCAGGGCGATTTTACCCTGCAAGATCAGCGGGATGAGACGTTGTGGGTTGAAGCGGGGATGGTGACGACGCAGGCCGATTGGTCATTGGATTTTGACATTGGCATGAACTTTCACCAATGGCATGCGCCGGTGCCAGTGGCCCACGAGTTGGGGGTGTTTGACCGGGCGTTGAAGTTCTTGTTGAACCTGCAACATGGGGCACCGGTGCGGCGGTTCAACTGGACGATGACGGTGGATGCGTTGTTGGATACCAGCCCCGAGAATTACCCCAAATGGGGGCCCTCAAAGACCACGATGACGCCAGAGTCGGTGGGCCACAGGCAGCATTTGCGGGTGGAATTGCAGACCTTGTTCCGGTTGCCACGGTCGAATGCGATCGTGTTTCCGATCCGCTGTTATCTGATAAAGTTCGAGGAATTGGTGACGCAGCCGAAATGGGCGCGGCGGTTGCACCGGGTGATCCGCGATATTCCCGATGAATTGGCGACCTATAAGGGGTTTATCCGCAACAAGCCGCTGATGGTGGAGTATCTGTCTCAGTTTGACGATGGCGCACCGACCTCGCCGGGGTGGTGGCCGGAAGAATGACTAGGCCTGCGGATAGGAAATGACCGACAGATAGCGGGCCGGCAGTTTCACCAGAACCTCTGGCCCGTGCTGGGCGTCGGCGTCAAAAAACAGGCTATCCCCCGGTTTCATATGGAAAAGCTGATCGCCATGCCGATAGTGAACCTCGCCCTCAAGCATATACAAAAGCTCGATCCCGTCGTGCTGGAAGGCGGGGAAAACATCGGATTGTTCGGTCAGGGTGATGATGTAGGGCTCGACCACGACGCCCGAATTGTTCGAGCCGATGTGGCCCAGAAGGTTGTATTGATGGCCCGCGCGGGTGCCACGGCGTTCAATTTCCACATGCTCGCCGGATTTGACGTGCTGCACCTCGCGGCGTTCCTCAAATCGGCGGAAAAAGCTGGTGACGGGGGTGGAAAACGCATGAGACAGGATTTGCAGCGTGGTCAGCGAAGGGGATGTGATGCCGTTTTCGATCTTTGACAGCATGCCGATGGATAGCCCGGTGACGCCCGCCAGATCGGCGACGGTCATGCCCTGCTGGCGGCGAAAAGCGCGAACCTCGCGGCCAATCGCCACCTCAAGGTTGCGCTCGGATATGTCGCGCACCCGGTGCGGATCTTGGTCAAAGGCGGGTTTGCCCTTGGAAAGGCCGCTGATTTCGGGCTCGTCACTGGTATCGGCGATCTGGGTCATCGGCTTCCCCATCAAAGGCTACAAGCATGCGTTGTTTCACTATAGTGAAATTTTTCGCGACTCAACCAGTAAATCTGCGCCATGATTGCCCAAAAAAACACCCCGGCGCGGCTTGGCTTTCTGCTGTTTCCCGGCTTTCCCATGGCCTGCCTGACATCGGCGATTGAGCCGCTGCGGGCGGCCAACGAAATTACCGGGCGGCAAGAGTTTTCATGGACGTTGATCGGCGAAGAGGCCACGCCTGTACGGTCTAGCGCGGAAGTGCGGTTTGACCCGGATCTGGCGCTGGTTGATGTAAAAGGCCTTGATTACGTTATGCTTTTATCCAGCCCGACCTCACGGTTTGAGAATCCAAAACGTGGCAATGCGCAGCTGCGTTGGCTGGATCGGTCTGGCGTGGTGCTGGGGGCTTTTTCGGGCGGTATCTTTCCACTGGCGCGATCTGGCCTGATGGAAGGGCACAAGGTTTCGGTGCATTGGTGCTATGAAGCGGCGTTCAAGGCCGAGTTTCCGCAGATTTCGGCCAGCGCCAGCGTGATCATCCGCGATCGGCGGCGCTATAGTGCCAGCGGGGCAGGGGCGGTGTTCGATCTGATGCTGCGGTTGATCGAGGAGCGGTTGGGCCGTGATACGATGACAGAAGTGGCGTGTTGGTTTCAGCACCCGTTTGTGCGGGCCGAAGATGCCAGCCAAAAAGTGCCGGTCAACAAGGCGGGGGGCACCGACGATATGCTGCCGGGGCCGATACGCGCGGCGATACGGATCTTTGGCGAGCATATCGAAGACCCGATTCAGATCTCGGATGTGGCGGCCGAGGTGGCGGTTTCCGAGCGACATCTGGAGCGGTGTTTCAAACAGTCGACGGGACAAAGCCCGCTGAAATACTACCGGCTGATGCGGCTGAAAAAGGCCCGGCAACGGGTGCTGTATTCGACCGACACCATCACCGAGATCGCGCAATCGGTGGGGTATGCCAGTTCAACACCGATGGCGCGGCACTATGCCGAAGCGTTTGGGGTGAACCCCAATGATGAGCGTCGTCGCTTGATCGGGGTGCGGGGATTGGCGGGCGCCATGCCGCCAGCCGAGTGATTTTGCAGGCAGCGAACCGGGGTCAGAACGCGGCTTTTGCCGCCGTGATCAGGGCGTGATGCAAGGATGCTGCCGATGATCTGGGCCCAAGGACGGTGAAATGCGTGGCGTTTTGGCGCAGGACATAAACCCCTAAATGTTCGATTATGCTACGTGTGGCAGAGTTGTCGGCCATAGAAGCGGTGTCGAGCGCGCATAATAGTTCGAAAAGTCTAGCAAGGTTTGGTGCAGTCAGATCAAACCGCACCCATGCGTCGGTCTGTTCAGTCAGGCTTGCGGCATCGCCGAACAGGGGCTTGAGGTGGGCGGTGATGTCTTCATGCGTGTCGAATGGGGCAAGGATCATCCACTGTTCCGGCCCGAGCCAGAACGCGCCGTAGGGGGTGGCGAACACGCACCTGCCGGGGCCGGGCAGCGCGATTGCAGCGGCTTTGGCGGCCTTGGCCACATCGGCCTCGCGCCCCAAACGAGAAGCGAGCGATGCGAGGGCCGAGGTCGTGTTCTCGGTGAGGGTGACGGGACCAATGCTGACGATTTCGGCTGCGTCATGGCCAAGCGGCGTGAGCGGTTTCAAGCGATGATTAGCCACGAAGACGTGCCCCCTCTGGATCAATGAAATGTGGGCTGACGATTTCAACCTGCACTTCGGTGCCTGCCAGCAGGTTCACCGTGCGCAAGCGTTCGCCCAAACGGGTATCGCCGGATTTAAGATAGCCGAGGGCGATCGAATGGCCCAAGTGGGGCGAGTGGACGACCGACGTCAGCCAGCCGCCATCGTTTTCCGCCGTGGCCGGCTTACCGCTGGCGACAAAGTGGCTGCCTGCGGTGAGGCTGTGGGCAGGAT
>JBAVTI010000276.1:0-1844 GCA_049696055.1 Paracoccaceae bacterium
CTTTGCCCGGACAACGAGGTTGATCGGCGCACCGACGAAAAGCGGATCCGTTGGGCCGCAGGCGACATTGCCGACAACCGCCCGCCCCTGTCGCGCTGGCACCCGGACTATGCCGAAACCTTCAAAAAATGGCTTCAGGAATGACCGGCTTATCGCTTCCCCAAGGCCTTTGGCTTGGCCGGGTCTGGCGGATAGGTGTCGGCCCCGCTCTGGTGACGATCCGCGCGGGCCATGTGTATGACATCACAAGCAAAGCCGCGCCGACGATGCGCGATTTGCTGGAACTGCCTGATATCGCAGGCTTTGTGGCAAACCTTCCCGGGGAAGACCTTGGCCCTCTGGCCGCCTTTGCCGCCGCTTCGGTGGAGCCTGCCGAAGAAATCACCCACCTGCTGGCACCTTGCGATTTGCAGGCGATCAAGGCCTGCGGTGTTACCTTTGCAAGGTCCATGGTCGAACGGGTGATCGAAGAACGCGCTGCCGGCAACCCTGCCCTTGCCGCCGAAATCCGCACCCGCGTCGCCGGGGCGATTGGTGACAGCTTGCGCGATCTGGTCCCCGGTTCGGCCAAAGCTGCCGAGGTCAAGGCCCTGCTGCAAGCCGAAGGTCTGTGGAGCCAGTATCTGGAGGTCGGCATCGGCCCTGACGCCGAGGTATTTACCAAGGCGCAACCGATGGCGGCGGTCGGGTATGGGGCATCGGTCGGGTTGCACCCGATCAGCAAATGGAACAACCCCGAACCCGAGGTGGTGCTGGTGGTCAGCTCGACTGGCCAGATCGTCGGCGCCACCTTGGGCAATGATGTTAACCTGCGCGATGTCGAAGGCCGCTCGGCGCTGCTGCTTGGCAAGGCCAAAGACAACAATGCCGCAGCCTCCATCGGCCCGTTCATCCGGCTGTTCGATGCCGATTTCACCCTGGATACCGTGCGCGGGATGGAACTTTCGCTGAACGTCACCGGAGCAGACGGCTTTGCGCTGCAAAGCGCGTCGTCGATGCGCCAGATCAGCCGCGACCCTGCCGATTTGGTGGCGCAAACGCGGGGGCGTCATCACCAATATCCCGACGGCTTTGTGCTGTATTGCGGCACGATGTTCTCGCCAGTGCAAGACCGAGACGGGCCGGGGCAGGGCTTTACCCACCATCTGGGCGATGTGGTGACGATTTCGGCCCCCGAGTTGGGCGCCCTGACCAACACGGTTCGCTTGGCAACCGAAGCGCCGGAATGGCGGTTCGGCACCGGGGCGCTGATGCGAAATCTGGCCGCGCGGGGATTGCTGTAACCCCCCAGAACCACTTGGAAATCAGGGGCAAGCGCCCAGCCGGATTGCGCGGCGGGCGCTTGCGTTTTACAGACCGTTGGCCTTGGCGATATAGTCCGACAGATGCGGCACATAGTCTTCTGCGCCACTGCCACCCGTCGCCATCGCCAAAGCGAAGGAATTCTTCACGGCACTGGCCATGGGCGTGCCTACCGTGGCCGCATTCGCCATCGATTCCACATAGCGCATGTCTTTGTAGGTGTCGCGTAGCCCTTAAATGGGGTCATCCTCAATTTGTGTGGTGGAGCGGAAGCATTCGAGCCCTGAGCAAGTTCGGGCCGGCTCGACCATACATCGCGCGCTTCAAGGTCTTCAGTCTGTTGATCTGGCCTTCTGCTTGACCATTACTCCACTCCATTTCGATCGCATTCCTGACCGCATCAATGTCCCTGTTTAAGGTTCGGGCGAACCGCACGATGGGCGCTAGGTCCGATTCGATCGCATCGTCGATCCAGGCAGGAAGCGGGTCTGCTTTTCGACTACGCAAGATGCCAATGAAACGCATGGCGAGGCGCCGCATTG
>JBAVTI010000277.1:0-5098 GCA_049696055.1 Paracoccaceae bacterium
GGCAACGACAGGGTTTGCCCCATGGTGATGCCATAACCGCCAAGCTGGTAGGCAAGGCCAAGGGGGTTGCCTTGTGTCACGAACTGCGCGTCGGGTTGGCGCACAAATTCCACGATAAACCGCGCGATGCCGTAGCCGGCAAAGAACATCCCCGCGATGGCCCCCGGATAGCGCAGCCAGCCGCGCCGCCAAATCAGCCACAACAGCACGCAACCAAGCAGCAGCCCTTCCAACGCCGCCTCGTAAAGCTGGCTGGGGTGGCGGGCACAGATGCCGACCACGCCCTGACAGGTTTGCGCCGCCTCGCCGGGGAAGGCCACGCCCCACGGCAGGGTGGTTGGGCGGCCCCACAGTTCGGCGTTGATGAAATTGGCAATCCGGCCCAGCAGCAGGCCGGGCGGGGCGGCAACCGCCATCAGATCGGCGGCCGATAGCATCGGTATTTTCTCGCGCCAGCAAAAGATGAAGGCGGCGACCACGACCCCAAGGAAACCGCCATGAAACGACATGCCGCCTTCCCAGACCTTCAGGATATCGCCGGGGTGCTGCAGGTAATAGGCAGGCTGATAGAACAGCACAAACCCCAGTCGCCCGCCGATGACCACACCCAGAATCACCCACGTCAGCAGCCGTTCGACCTGTTCGGGCACCATCGGCGCGCCGCGCAGCCACAACGTTGGGCTCTGAATCAGCCGCAGCACCAGCCGCCAGCCAAGGATCAGCCCGACGATATACGCCATCGCGTACCAGCGCAGCGCCAGCGTGATGCCGAACACCTCGACCGAGAAAATCTCGGGCGTCAGATTGGGGAAGGGAATATAGGCCATGTGGGGGTTCCTTTGCCCGCTGGTTTTCCGGCGGGGCTGCGGCATTGTCAACTGGTGCTGGGCGAGGTCAGGGCCGGACTTGTCTTGTGCGCCCAAGCGGACCATATAGAGGCGATACAAGACAGGAGCCCGCGATGACCACCCGCAACAAGTTTTTCGACGATATGTCGCAACTGATGACCAACGCCATGGGCGTGGCGCAGGGGGCCAAGACCGAGGCCGAAACCGCAATGAAGGGCTTGGTAGACCGCTGGATGGCCGACCGCGATTTCGTGACCCGCGAAGAATTCGACGCTGTGCGCGCCATGGCGCAAAAGGCGCGCGAAGAAAACGAGGCGCTGTCAGCCCGGATTGCCGCGCTTGAGGCGAAAAAGAAAAGCTGATCCCCCTCGCGACAGGTGTTTTGTGATGCCCCCGAAATGGTGGGGCTGCGGTCAGCCGCATTCCACGCCGCTTTAAGGGTGCAAGGCACCCATAGGTTGCGCCATAGAGCGTGATCAGGGCCGGATTTTGTGTAAATCGCTGATAAACCGACTTACCCACAGAAGAATGCAGCAGAAATTGCTTTACAGGCTTTCCCTTTGGGAACACCATATCTAGTAAGGGCAGTGTCGGGCAAACGCTGCACCTTGCCAGACACCCAGCCTCTTGTGGGTATTGACCCGCCAGAGGCATCATAGTGAGGCCGGGCAATGTCACTTTCCGAAGATTACCTGTCTGGGGATGATATTCATCCCATAGATATCGTCGAAACCTTGGCGGCGCATCACGATTGGGAATTTGACCGGGTCACCGATGATCAGATCGCCATGGCGGTCGAGGGGCAGTGGCGCACCTATTCGCTGACGCTGGCATGGTCGCCGCAGGATGAAACCCTGCGCCTGATCTGCACCTTCGAGATGGAGCCGCCGCTGCACCGCATGGGCGAGCTTTATGACGTGCTGAATCGCTGCAACGACACGGTTTGGACCGGTTGCTTCACCTATTGGCAGGAACAAAAGCTGATGGTCTGGCGCTATGGTCTGACGCTGGCAGGCGGGCAATTGGCCAGCGAAGAGCAGATTGATCAGCTGATTTCCAGTGCGGTCACCGCGTCCGAACGGTTCTATCCGGCGTTCCAACTGGTGGCTTGGGCCGAAAAAACCCCCGCCGAAGCGATGAAGGTTGCCATTGCCGAGGCTTACGGCCGCGCCTAAGGCAGGTTGCGCCTTACCGGACGCAGATCGGATCCCAATACGCCCAATCTTGGGGCGCATTGGGATTGCGATTAAACACAAACCGCTACAAAGCGCAGTGCCGTCGTCACGCAGCACAATTCACCCCAAGTTTGGGCGAATTCTGACGCTTGTTGGTTCACGTAAAACTTTAAACACTGTAGCCTGCACTCCGGAATGATCTGGGGGATTGCATGGATCTTGATAAGGTAAGCCGTCAGGGCTTGGTGTTGCTGGGCTGCGGCAAGATGGGATCGGCCATGCTGGAAGGCTGGCTGGCGCAGGGCTTGGCTGCGACCTCGGTCTGGGTGCTGGACCCGCATCCGTCGGATTGGTTGAAATCCAAGGCGGTGCATCTGAACACAGGCCTGCCGGATGCGCCCGCAATCGTGCTGATCGCCGTAAAACCGCAAATGATGGGCGCGGCGCTGCCGTCGCTAAAGGCGCTGGGCGGTGGCAAGACGCTGTTTTTGTCGATCGCCGCCGGCACCACGATTGCGTCGTTCGAGGCGGTGCTGGGGGCGGGAACCCCGATCATCCGCGCCATGCCCAATACCCCCGCCGCCGTGTCGCGCGGCATATCTGCCATTTGCGGCAATGCCTTGGCCACGCCCGCCGATATGGATCTTGCCGAAGCGCTGCTGTTGGCAGTGGGTCAGGTGGTGCGGCTTGAGGGCGAACATCAGATGGATGCCGTGACCGCCGTTTCCGGCTCTGGTCCGGCCTATGTGTTTCACCTGATCGAGGCGCTGGCCGCGGCGGGCGTGGCCGAAGGCTTGCCCGCCGATCTGTCGATGAAGCTGGCGCGGGCGACGGTCACCGGGGCGGGCGAGCTTGCCCATCGCGCCCCCGAAAGCGCCGAGCAACTGCGCATCAACGTCACCTCGCCCGGCGGCACCACAGCGGCGGCATTGGCGGTATTGATGGACCCCAAGACCGGATTTCCGGCGCTACTGCGGCGGGCGGTCAAGGCCGCCGCCGACCGCGGAAGGGAGCTTGGCAAGTGATCACCTATCCGCAATTTGAAGCCGTCGATATCCGCGTGGGCCGCATCACCCGCGCCGAACCCTACCCCGAAGCGCGCAAACCGTCGATCAAGCTTTGGGTCGATTTCGGCGGCGATCTTGGCGAAAAGCGGTCGTCGGCGCAGATAGCCAAACACTATCTGCCCGAAGATCTGATCGGGCGGCAGGTGCTGGCGGTGGTGAACTTTCCGCCCCGGCAGATCGGCAAAGTGATGTCCGAGGTCCTGGTGCTGGGGGTGCCCGATGCCGATGGCGACGTGGTGCTGATCGGGCCCGGTCACGATGTACCGCTGGGCGGGAGGCTGTTTTGACGCCTAAACTGTTGATCACACGGCCCTTGCCGGACAAAGTGGTGGCTGCCGCCCAAAGCCGGTTCAACGTAACCCTGCGCGACGATACCACCCCGCTGACACCGGATGAAATTACCGCAAGCCTGCACGAATACGATGCGGTTCTGCCCACCTTGGGCGATCAATTCAGCGCGACAGCTTTTGCAAATGCCCCCAATCCGCGTGCCCGAATGCTGGCGAATTTCGGCGTTGGTTATAACCATATTGATGTGGCTGCGGCGCGCGCGGCAGGGATTGTGGTGTCCAATACGCCCGGTGCCGTCACCGATGCTACCGCCGACATCGCCCTGACGCTGATACTGATGACAGCCCGGCGCGCGGGCGAGGGCGAACGGCTGTTGCGGGCAGGGAAATGGGCCGGCTGGCACCCAACCCAAATGCTGGGAATGCATATCAGCGGCAAGACCGTCGGGATCATCGGCATGGGCCGTATCGGCAAAGCCATCGCCCGGCGCTGCCACCACGGCTTTGGCATGGAGGTGGTGTTTCACAACCGCTCGCCGGTGGCAGACCCGGGGGTTCCCGCGCGTCATGTCGATCTGGCACAGGCAATGCGCGCCGATATCGTGGTGGTGGCGGTGCCGGGGGGCAAGGATACCCATCACCTGATCAACGCTTCGGCGCTGGCGCTGATGCAGCCCCATGCCATCTTGATCAATATCGCGCGCGGTGATGTTGTCAGCGAAACCGCCCTGATTGACGCCCTGCACCGCGGCGTCCTTGCGGGCGCGGGGCTGGATGTCTACGAATTTGAACCCAAAGTGCCGGCAGCCCTGATCGGTTTGGAAAACGTCACCCTGTTGCCGCACTTGGGCACCGCCGCCCTTGAGGTGCGTCAAGCGATGGGCCTGATGGCCGTCGATAATCTGATCGCCTTTTTCGACGGACGTGATCCGCCCAACAAGGTCTGATGCCATGGGCTTTTCTTTTGTGAAAATACTCCCGCCGGAGGCTCCCACCCTGAACGACCGAAGCCTCCGGCGGGAGTATTTTTGCAAAGAAAAAATCCAGACACCAAACCAGTGCCAGACCATGTATCCGCGTCAGCGCCGCCCAAAGGGCCTCGATGGCCCTGAGGGCGGCTTTGTCTCAAAGGAGGCACCATGATCATCTCGCGCGGGCGGCGGTTCATTCTTGTGCATATTCCCAAAACCGGCGGCACGGCCCTGTCGCTGGTGTTAGAGGCGCGCGCCAAGGCCGATGATATCCTGATCGGCGACACCCCCAAGGCGCGGGCGCGCAAGGGGCGGCTGGCGGGGGCAAAATCGGCGGGGCGGCTTTGGAAACACTCGACATTGGCCGACATTGCCGGATTGGTCAGCGATGCCGAGGTGGAAGGGTTCTTTACCCTGGCCCAAGTGCGCAACCCTTGGGATCGGGTGGTCAGCTACTACCACTGGCTGCGCGCCCAAGGCTTTGCGCATCCAGCGGTCGGGTTGGCAAAGTCGCATGATTTCAGTGGCTTCCTGAACCATCCGCAAACCCAAACCGCCCTGCGGCTATGGCCCGCATCGGCCTATATGCGCGATCGCCACGGCGTCGAGCGTTGCAGCCTATACGCCCGGCTCGAGCATCTCGGCACTGATCTGGCCCCGTTCGAGGCGCATCTGGGCTTTGCACTGGGGCCGATTGCGCCGGTCAATGCCTCGGATCGCGCGGCCGATTGGCGTGGCTATTATAGC
>JBAVTI010000278.1:0-1552 GCA_049696055.1 Paracoccaceae bacterium
GGGCAACCCGATCTGGTGATCCTGGATCTGATGCTGCCGGGGCGGTCTGGGCTGGAAGTGCTGGCGGCGCTGCGGGCGGACCCGGTGACTGTGGCGTTGCCGGTGATGATGCTGACCGCCAAGGGCCAGGGCCGCGACCGCGAGGCAGCAGAACGGGCGGGGGCGAACATGTTCATGGCCAAGCCGTTTTCCAACGCCGAGTTCGTGGCGGCGGCGCGGTCTTTGGTGGCGCTGTGATGCGGGCTTTGCGCGCCGGGGGCGTGTGGTGAAGCGCCCGTTGCGGCGACGGCTGATGCGACCGCGGGCGCCGCTGTTTCTGGCGCGGCGCAGTTATCGGTTGCGGCGGATGCGCGACGGGGCGCGGTTGTTGCCGATCTTTGGCGCGCTGTTGGTGTTCTTGCCGATTCTGTGGGCACCGGCGGCAACGGGGGCGCGCGATACGGCACCGGACGGGATTTATCTGTTCTTGATCTGGGCCGGGTTGATCGGTGTGGCGATGGTGATGGCACCGGGGTTGACCGACGATGCGACCGAGGACGCCACGGGCGATGATGCGGTGGGGGACGGCGACTGATGTCGTTCAACTTGCTGGTATTTGCCTGTCTTGCCTACGTGGCGCTGTTGTTCACCGTGGCCTTCGTCGTCGAGCGGCGGGCAGCGGTGGGGGCGGCGGGGTGGTTGCGCTCGCCTTGGGTTTATACGCTGTCGTTAAGCATCTATTGCACGGCCTGGACGTTTTACGGCGCTGTCGGCTATGCGGCGCGGTCGGGGTTGGAGTTTTTGACGATCTATCTGGGGCCGACGTTGGTTTTTGTCGGCTGGTGGTGGATATTGCGCAAGCTGGTGCGGATCGGGCGGCAGCAGAGGGTAACCTCGATCGCGGATCTGATTTCCAGCCGGTATGGCAAATCGAACCTGCTGGGGGTGATTGTCACGGTGATCGCCGTTGTGGCGGCGACGCCCTATATTGCGTTGCAATTACAGTCGGTTACCGTGTCGTTTGCGGTGTTTGCCAGCGCCATGGAGGACGGCTGGGTGCTGCCTGACAATACCAGCACGGCCATTTGGGTGGCGGCGGGGTTGGCACTGTTTACCATTTTGTTCGGCACCCGGAATTTGGACGCCAACGAGCAGCATACCGGGGTGGTGACGGCGATTGCGGTTGAGGCGGTGGTCAAGCTGGTGGCGCTGCTGGCGGTGGGGATATTCGTGGTTTGGGGGCTGGCGGAAGGGCCTGCCGATATGATTGCGCGGATTGACCGATCGGCGATTGCGGACTGGCAGTTGCAGCCGTCGCGGTGGGTGGGCTTGACGTTTTTGTCGGCGGCGGCAGTGATGACGTTGCCACGGATGTTTCAGGTTTTGGTGGTGGAAAATGCCGATGAGCGGCATCTGGCGACGGCGTCTTGGGCGTTTCCGCTGTATCTGATGCTGATGAGCCTGTTTGTGGTGCCGATTGCGGTGATGGGGCTGGAGTTGATGCCCGCGGGGGCGAACCCGGATTTGTTTGTGTTGACGCTGCCGCTAAGCCAAGGGCAGGGCGGGCTGGCGA
>JBAVTI010000279.1:0-16812 GCA_049696055.1 Paracoccaceae bacterium
GCATCGTCTCTAAAGTTACCCCCCAGATCACCAAGATCCAGCGTAATTGCAGCAAAACCAACGGTGTCGTCGTCATCCGCGCAATCGTCTTGCGCAGAGGTCCCAAGGCATGCATCCAACGAGACCAGAAACTCCACCGTCTGCCCTGTGTCGGTGATGTCGCCATTGCGAGCATCCTCGACTAAATCGCTCAAATGGTCGGCGGAGCGCTGCAGCGTAAGCAAAATTTCGGAATCCAGGTCGAGCCTGTGGCCGCGGATTTCGTCTAGCACTGTCTCAAATCGGTGCGCAAAACCGACCAGTGCCGAAAGCTTAAAGGCCCCGGCACCGCCTTTGATCGAATGGACTGCGCGGAAAACCGCATTCACGGTTTCATCATTGTGAGCGCCAGTAGACATCAGCGCAAGGCCCTCGGTTAGTGCCTCGAGGAGTTCTTCACTTTCTTCGAAGAACATATCGCGAATAGAGTTCTGAGTGCCCATCTTACGCCCTTGCTCCGGTGACACGTCGCACGACCGAAACGATGGCAACATCGTCGAACGGCTTGACGATCCAGCCCGTTGCCCCGGCATCGCGCGCCTTGGCCTTCAGATGTGGGGCGCTTTCAGTAGTCAGAACCAGAATTGGCACGTTGCAATGCACCGAGCCGCTTCGGATAGCCGAAATCACCCCATAGCCATCCATATTGGGCATATTGATATCGGTGATCACTACATCGGGCCGATCTTCGTGAAAGCGGGCCACGCCCTGCACGCCGTCATCGGCCAGCAAGCATTCAAAACCCGCCTCTTCCATCACTTTCTGGACCAAGCTTCGGATGGTGCGCGAATCGTCAATTGCTAAGACCTTGATCGTCACGCTGCCACCCTCCGCATTAGCAAACCCGACGTTATTCCCAATTGCTGAAAAACCACTTCGTTCGCCTCTGATACGTCAGTCACTTCGAACCCAAGGCCACGCCCACGCCAGGATGTGGCGGCGCAGAGCAGCAATTCCACCAGCATCGTGTCTACGCGGCGCAGCTTTGCCGCACTAATGCGCACCCCGAATTTTGCGTTCTCAGATAGAAAGTTTTGCAAGCGTGCATCTTCTGCAGGCCTAAAGTTTTCGGTCAGAACAAAGCTTTTCCAGGTGTCCGTCATGGTTTTAACCGCCCTCCTGCCCAAGCTGCAGCGCAGCCGTTGCACGTTGAATGTGATGTCAGAAATAGGTTTCCACCCTTAAGAAGTAGTTTCGCCCGCTCGCTCGCGCCCGGTTCTTTCAGGAAGATTTTAGACGAATTTGATGCGAAGAACCGAGTGGCATGTGGGTGCCAGCTTACTAAACCTTAATCCCTTGGCCCCAGGCTGCAAGAAAGACCCAGACCGGACGGACCAAGATGACCTTCAACAGACCTATCACCCAGACCGCGTCAGACACAGGCGAAGAGCCTTTCGCAATCGAAGAGATCTTCTATTCGCGCACTGACAAGCGCGGGATCATCCGCGCAGGGAATCAAGTATTTCGACGCGTATCCGGCTTCGAGTGGGACCGGCTGATTGATGCTCCACACCGGCTTGTTCGTCATCCGGACACGCCAAAGGCAGTATTCTGGCAGCTGTGGAAGACGATCCAGGAGGGCAAGCCGATTGCGGCCTACGTAAAAAATAGGTCTCAGTCTGGCGGTTGGTATTGGGTCATGGCGGTTTTGGTACCATACGAGGATGGGTATCTTTCAGGTCGCATCAAGCCGTCTGGAGCATTGTTTGCACAAGCCAAAATGATCTATGCTGAGGTGGCGGCGGCAGAGCAGTCGCAGGCACTGGCACCCGACAAATCCTGCGAACTTATGTTGAAGCGCCTGGAAGAGGCCGGTTTCGCTAACTACACCGACTTCATGACCAGCGCACTCGAACAAGATCTGGCCGCGCGCGATTCGTCTCTTGGACGATCGAACGTCGCACAAATTCGGGCGCTGGCCAGCATCAACTCAAGCTTAGAATCGACAAAGACCCAACAGACCGCAATGCTGCTAGAATTTGACGCGCTGCAGTCCATCCCGACCAACATGCGCATTATCGCCTCGCGGCTAGAACCATCTGGCGGGCCGATCTCGGCCATTTCCGACAACTACAAATTCGCTTCCACGGAAATATCGCGGCGGCTTGAGGCGTTTTCTGGCAACGAAAGCAATCTTTGTAACGCGATGGCTACCATTGTGGGCGAAGCGCTGTTTCTGTCGGGAGTGGCACGTGTGCTGGCGGACATTCTGCTGCAGTTTGCGACCGAAGACCAAAGCAAGTCTCCTGTCGAAACAGCCCGCGAACTACCTAGCTTAACGGCACTTCACGCCCAATATTCCGTCCGAGCCCATTCCGCGATGTATCACGCCGAACAGGTTTCAATGGAACTAAACCAAGCATGCGCCGAAATCCGTCGGATGATGTTGGGACTGGACACGATCCGGGTCATGGGCCGCGTCGAAAGCGGACGCCTTGGGTCATCGGGGGTTGGCTTGTCCTCGACAATAGACCAGCTAGATACGCGACATGCCCAGATCGGAGATCGATTACAAAAATTGATTGATCTGTCATCGGCAATCAAATCCGGGATCAATGTGTTTCAGCGCCAAACGTCCACTAAAAAATAGCAGCCGGACTTCCAGAATGCGCTAACATGACAGGCAAAGACTCTAGAATTGCCCTTGGCCACTGAGGTAAATGCGTCTGTGGGCGCAATAATGAGGGAAGCGACCATAATGTACCGACTGGCGCGGGGCTCTTAAATTACGGAAGAGGGCCTTTGGCAAAGCTCAAGCCTCATTTGTGATAGCCCGAAGACGAAGAAGGTGGCGATGGCGAAGGCTGACATGAAGGCTTGTGCGCAGCTACAATAGCAGGTGGGGATATGCAGCCAGTCTTGCAGTTCTCCCAATCTTTTTCTTGCTTTTATTGCCGTGACGATAGCGCAGCTTTTCATGCAAGATTATGATTTTACAGTTTTATTCCTTGGGATGCATGCCTCAGAGCTTCGATTTGCGAGGGCCTTACAGAACCAGTAGGCATTGTGACCCTTGTCCGTTGCCCATCAATCGAATGCATTGCATTCAACTTATGGGGCCAGATGCACTCTTGCTTTCGACAGTGATGATCAAAGCGCCGCAGTCCGAGTTTAGTTGCTGATTAGCCCTGCGCTCTGAGACTTCGTGCGTTGCCTGCTACATCCGCAGAAAGTCGCAGGAAGCTTCGAATTAAACCCGCCTTTGATGCGTCCAGGAAATCCTGAAAGAACTCCTCTCTCTGAAGCCGGCTGCAGTCCGCTGTGCTATCAGAGGGGGCGCCTTGACGGTGACGGCATTCTTATGCTCTGCTTGTTTTGCAGGCTTAACTGGATGCGGACAAACACGCCAATGCGGATCGAACCGATGCAATGACTATGGATTAACTTATGTGGCGATAGTTTGTCGGCGCATCACACCACATCAGCCCGTTGCGGACGACGACGATGATCCCGCCAATCACCCTGAAATCATTCTCGCAAGTTATCCCATGTGACAGTGGAAAAACGGCGGTAGGCGCGCCCTCTGGGGATCGGGATGCAAGATCACGTCGTTTATGTCTGTACCTCCGGGGTGACGCAAGTGAATCAGTGATGCCCAACAAAGCAAGCAGTTTCATGGGGCCAGAGCCTAGGGGACCATCCTACAAAGGCATGAATCCATAAGGCGGCAGCCGACATGTGCACTGTTACTGCGATCAGGATATACGGGCGCGATGACATTACCTGCGCTGTCCGATAGGTTGTCTTGAAACAATTAAATGCATTGGGTGAAAAACGGGATGGCAATCACTTTGAAGGACGTGGCCGAACTGGCAGGCGTGTCGCGCGCAGCGGTTTCGCGGTCTTTCACGGAAGGGGCATCCGTCTCGGCAAAAACCCGGGCCAAGGTTGAGAGGGCTGCGAACCAGCTGGGTTACAGCCCGAACATGTTGGCGCGCAGCCTGACGACACGCAAGACGCAACTGGTTGGGCTGGTGTCCAATAACTTTCACAACCCTGTGTTTTTGCAAATTTTTGATCTGTTCACACGAGGCCTTCAGGACCAAGGGCTGCGCCCGCTGCTGGTCAACCTGTCAGATGAAACCGACCCCGCGCGTTCGGTTCAGCTGTTGAAGCAATATTCGGTCGACGGTGTGATCGTGGCCTCTTCGCACGTGCCGGATGGGTTTGCCCGGGCGTTTCGAGAGGCGAGCATGCCCGTCGTTCATGCGTTTGGCCGAGCAACATCGGCGCCAGACGTGCATGTGGTTGCTATCGATAATGTGCGGGCGGGATGTATGGCGGCAGAGACGCTGATCGCGCGCGGCTATCGGCACATCGGTTTTTTGGGGGGGCCAGAGCAAGCCTCGACATCGCAAGATCGGTTGGCCGGGTTCGTCGCTGCGGCGCAAGCACACAGAGTGAAAACCACGGCCAGTTTTGCCGGTGCCTATAGTTTTGCTGCTGGTCGCAAGGAGATGACCCGGCTTTTGCGGGGTCCGAGGGCAGAGGCCTATTTCTGCGGTGATGACGTGCTGTCGATCGGGGCTCTGTCGGCGGCGAAGGATGCCGGCTTGGGCGTGCCTGAGGATTTGGGGATCATCGGGTTGAATGATATGGAGATGGCCGCTTGGGCCAATATTAACCTGACGACGATCCATCAACCTTTTGATGCGATTGTACAGTCGTCTATTGAACTGATCGTTGTCAGTTTTGCCGACCCCGCGCGATTACCCGAGGCCCGACTATTCCCCTGCCATATTGTTGAGCGCGGAACGCTGCGGCCCTTGCCTTAACGAAACAACACAGGCCTTGCATCGACCCATGCGCCTTCGCGACCTGCCGAGGCGACCGACGCATGGATTGCCGCAATCGAACGCAGGCCGTCTTCCGCCGTGGGAAAAAGCGATATCGCCGGATCAGGCATACGGTTTTCCTGTGCCGCAAGCAGGCTTTCGGCCAGATCACGGTAGATATTGCCAAAGGCTAGGGGCATGCCTTCGGCATGGCCAACCGTGACGCGAGAAGCGCGATCTGCTTCGGGCGAAAGGTTGCCCTCACCACGCTCGATTACCTGCAAACGCTGGCCCAATGGCATGTAATACAGTTGGTTGGGCTGTTCTTGCGACCAGCGCAAGCCACCGGTTTCGCCGAAGACCTGCAGCGTCAGGCCATGCTGCCGCCCGATTGCCACGGACGATGTCCAAAGCCGTCCGACCGTGCCGCCATCCATGCGGAAGTTGACCATGGCGTCGTCTTCCAGCACCCGTTCAGGAAGACACGAGGCGAAATCCGACGACAGGCGCACCACCTCCTGCCCGGTCACGAAGCTGGCCATGTGCAGGGCATGGATGCCGCAGTCGGCAAACTGCGCCGAAACCCCAGCCTGCGCCGGGTCATAGCGCCAGCGTACGCGCGGGTTGTTGGCGTCGGCGGCATTAGCGTGATGACCATGAGCAAATTCGGCTACCACCAGCCGTATTTTGCCCAGATCACCACGGGCCACCATCGCCCGCATGTGCCGCACCAGCGCGTATCCGGTGTAGCCGTAGTTCACCGCACAGATACGCCCCACCGCGCGGGCAGTCAGAACCAGGTCCTCCGCCTCCGCCTCGGTCACCGTCATCGGCTTTTCGCAAAGCACATTGAACCCGGCCTGAAGGAACGCCTTGGAGATCTCGTAATGCGTCGCGTTCGGCGTAGCCACGGTCACCAGATCTACCCGGTCGGGGCGGTCGCGCTCTCCCGCCAGCATTTCGCGCCAATCGCCGTAGGACCGATCCGCAGCAATGCCCAGCGTCTGCCCGAACTCACGTCCCGCTGCCGGATCGTGATCCAGTGCGCCTGCCGCAAAGGTGAAATAGCCGTCCAGCCCCGCAGCCAGGCGGTGCGCGGGCCCGATCTGGCTGCCCTTGCCGCCGCCGATCATCCCCCAGTTCAGTCGTTTCATGGTCTGAGCCTTTCTCAAAAGCCGATGGAGGACAGATAGGCGCGGTTGGTGCGCGCATCGTCGACGGGCGACGTGCCGCCAGCAGGGTCGCAATCCTGTTCAACAGTACACCAGCCCGCAAACCCCGCATCCAGCAGGATCTGCCGCACGGCCGGGAAATCCACGTCGCCCTTGCCAAGGTTGCAGAAAATCCCTTGCCCACAGGCATCATAAAATCCGGTGCGGTTCGCCACGGCGCGGGCTTTGACCACAGGGTCGATATCCTTGAAGTGCATGTAGGAAATCCGCCCGATGTGACGGCGCATAAAGGCTACAGGGTCATAACCGGCGTAGGAATGGTGACCGGTATCAAAACAAATTTTAAGCAGGCTTTCGTCTATCTCGGACAGCAACCGTTCAAGCTCCGGTTCAAAGTCGATGAAACCTGCGGCATGAGCGTGAATGCCCACGGTCAAGTCGTGATCAACACCCAACTGGGCAACTTTGCGGAAGCGATCGACGAAACCTGCCCATTCGGCGAAAGTCATCTGTTCAGCCTCGGCGGCGCGCCCGGCAGTTGGGGCACGGCGCGGCGAGATGCTGTCGATCAACACCAGATGCTTGGCACCATGTGCGACGAGGGCCTTGCAGGTACGCGTTGCCGCGTCCCACACCTCATCCCAAAGGGCTGCATTGTGAAACGGGCGGAACACTACGCCGCCGATCAGGGTCAGATCATTCTCAGCCAAAGCATCGGTCAGGATCGCCGGGTCTTCGGGCATAAAACCAATCGGCCCAAGTTCGATCCCCTCATAGCCCGCCGCAGCGCAGTCGGACAGCACGCGCCGCCAATCCGGGTTGCGCGGGTCACCCGCAAATTCGACGCCCCAAGAACAGGGCGCATTTCCAACCTTGATCATGTCAGTTTCCCTTTACAAATCGATCCACGTACCTGACCGCGCCGATTTTTGGGCTGCGGCCACGATACGATTGACCTCCATCCCATCGGTGAAGGTCGGCCAAATCGAGGTTGCGGTCTCGATAGCCCGCAGAAAATCGCGCGCCTCGATGATGATCTGATCTAGATAACCGGTGCCATGGCCCGGTCCCTGACAAAACTCCAGATAATCCGGGTGCTCTGGTCCGGTTAGGATTTTGCGAAAGCCGCGCAGGCCTTCGGGGTCGTCAGCGCGGTAAAGCCAGAGCGCATTTTGATCTTCTTGATCAAAACGAATAGAACCTTTTGTTCCTGTTATTTCATAAGCATAGCCCATTTTTCGCCCCATCGCAACACGGCTGAACGACAGGTGCCCCATCGCACCACTCGCAAAACGGCACATGAACTGGCCGATGTCATCGTTGACGGCGCGCCCCTCGGCCCCCGGCCTTGTCGGGTGGACTGTGGCAATATCTGCACTCAGGCGGGCAATAGGGCCAATAAGTGCCAAAGCCGCATTGATCATATGCGGTGCCAGATCGCCCATCGTGCCATTCGCCGCGCCAAAGTTGCGCCATGAGGCAGGCTTGTTTGCGTCAGCGTCAAAATCTTCACTATGCTCACCACGAAACCACGTCACATCGCCGATTTCGCCGCGCTGCACCAAAGCACGGGCAAATTGCGATGCGGGCGTGCGGATATAGTTGAACCCTACCATATTGACACAACCCGAAGCTTCTGCCGCCGCCACCATGGCGTGGCTGTCTTCAAGGCTCGCACCGAGGGGTTTTTCGCAAAACACCGGTTTTTTCAGCGCAAATGCCGCCTCGGCAATCGCGCGATGGGTTTCCTGCGGCGATGCGATCAGCACCGCCTCAACGCGCGGGTCAGCCACCAGAACCTGCCAATCGGCCGTGGCGCGCGCAAAGCCATAAGCGGCACGATAGCGTTCCGCCGTGGTGTCCGAATTTGCACAGATCATCTCAAGTCGGGGACGCAGAGTGGTGTTGAAAACCGAACCAACCGCTGCCATCGCCACGGAATGGGCTTTGCCCATATAGCCCCCGCCGATGATCCCTATGCCGATTTCGCGCATCAAGCGGTTCCTTCAAAATGTTTTGCAACCGGTTGCAAAACGGATATCGTATCTTGTAATACATCGTCAATGCGATTTCCAACTAGCGACAAGAGGCATCAGCGTGACATCGACCGACAGCGCCTTGCGCCCCCATTCATCGCCGCATGCGACCCTGCGCTTGACCGCCGCGCAGGCCATCGTGGCCTTTCTTGCCAACCAGTTCATCGAGATTGAAGGGGTTCGACAGAGGATCTGCGGGGGCGGCTTTGGCATTTTTGGCCACGGCAATGCTCCGTCTCTGGGCGAGGCGCTTTATGCAGCGCGCGTCGAACTGCCCTTATATCGCGGGCAAAATGAGCAGAGCATGGGCTTTGCGGCAGCGGCATATGCCAAGGCGCATCTGCGGCGGCGGTTCATGTTTTGTACAGCCTCGGCAGGTCCGGGCACGGCCAATCTGCTGACGGCGGCGGCCTTGGCTCATGCCAACCGCCTGCCAGTGCTGATGCTGTGCGGCGATAATTTCGCCTCCCGCCTACCGGACCCGGTGTTGCAGCAGTTGGAGCATTTCGGGAATCCAACGCTAGGGGTGACGGATGCCTTCAAATCGGTCTGCCGCTATTGGGATCGCATCACGCACCCCGCGCAGATTCTGAACAGCCTGCCAGCTGCCTTGAACACGATGCTGGACCCCGCCGATTGCGGACCTGCCTTCCTGGCCCTGCCGCAAGACCTGCAAGGCAGCGCTTTTGACTATCCTGAGGCCTTCTTCGCGCCCCGCCTGCACCGTATTCGCCGCCCCGCCCCGGACATCGCCGAAATCACCGAGGCGGGCGCATTGCTGGCAAATGCGAAACGGCCAATGATTATCGCAGGTGGCGGTGTGCAGTATTCCGGCGCGGTGGCGGAACTGACAGCCTTTGCTGAACGCCACGCCGTGCCCGTGGTCGAAACCATCGCCGGACGCGCCAATCTGGTCTGGGATCATCCTTTGAACATCGGCCCGATTGGCGTGACTGGATCTGACAGCGCCAACAAGATCGCTGCAAATGCCGATGTGATCCTTGCTGTCGGCACCCGCCTTCAGGACTTTACCACAGGATCATGGACGGCCTTCAATCGGGACGCCCGGATCATCAGCCTGAATGTCGCCCGCCACGACGCCTGTAAGCATCTGTCGGAGCCATTGGTTTGCGACGCAAGATCGGGACTGATCCAGCTTTCCGCCGCGCTGGACGGTTATTTTGCCCCGCCAGACTGGACGGCTCAAGCACAGTCCGAGCGCCAGACTTGGAATGACTATGTCGCGCGCAACGTCTCCGCGCGCAATGGCCTGCCAAGCTATGCGCAGGTGATCGGCGCGGTGAATGACCGCTGCACTCCGCAAGACCGCATCGTTGCCGCCGCAGGCGGTTTGCCGGCTGAGGTCGCCGCCAACTGGCGCAGCCTTGGCGTGGGTACGGTGGATGTCGAGTTCGGCTTTTCCTGCATGGGCTATGAGATTGCCGGTGGTTGGGGCGCACGCATTGCGCAAGCCGAAACGCAGCCGCTAGCGGAAACCGTGGTTTTTGTGGGAGATGGGTCCTATCTCTTGATGAATTCCGACATCTATTCCTCCGTTCTAACAGGCCACAAGTTGATCATCGTCGTGCTGGACAATGGCGGCTTCGCGGTCATCAACAAGCTTCAAAAACACACTGGCAATGCCAGTTTCAACACGTTGTTTGCCGATTGCCCCACGATCCCCGCGCCCTTCGCCGTGGATTTTGCGGCGCATGCCCGCGCCATGGGGGCGCTTGCCGAAGATACTGCCTCGATTGAAGATTTTGGAGCGGCATTCGATCGCGCCCGCGCGGCAAACCGGACCAGCGTCATCGTCATGCGTGTCGATCCGCATGATGGTTGGACCGAGAAGGGCCATGCCTGGTGGGAGGTCGGAACCGCCGAAATCAGCAATCGAGTCGGCATAGGCGCTGCCCGCGCCAACATCGAGGCGGGTCGCGCCAAGCAAAGGGCTGGTCTGTGATGCAGCCGCGATTGCACCGAATGAAGCTGAACCGCTTTGTGGTTTTGGGCCGCGTGGGCATGGATCTTTATGCAGATCCCCCTGGCGTGCGGATTGAGCAGGCACAACGCTTCACCTCGGCCATTGGCGGGTCAGCGGGCAATATCGCCGTGGCGTTAGCCCGACAGGGAGCTTCGGCGGCCTTGCTTAGCCGCGTGTCGGATGATGCTGTGGGTCGCTATTGTTTGGCCGAACTGGCCCGATATGGCGTTGACACCCGCCATGTCCGGCTGACGGGCGGCGAGGCGCGCAATTCGTTAGCAATTGTGGAAACCATCGCAATCGACTGCCAGAGCGTGCTTTACCGCAATGGAGCTGCCGATTTCGCCTTGTGCCATGCCGATGTGGCGGAGGTTGATTTCAAAGAGGTGGCAGCCCTTGTTGTCACCGGAACCGCCCTAGCCCGCGAGCCATCTCGCAGTGCCACACTTGATGCCATGGCAAAAGCCCGCGCCGCAGGGGCTTTGATTGTTCTGGATATTGATTTCCGCGCCTACTCTTGGGCGTCAATGGCTGAAGCCGCGATGATCTGCCTGCAGGCCGCAAAATCCGCCGATATCATTGTCGGCAATGATGATGAATTCGGCATGATGGCCAGAGACTATGACAAAGGTCAGGCTTTGGCAAAAACCTTTGCCCAAAGCGGGGCCTTGTTCACCGTCTATAAACGAGGTGCTTTGGGGTCGACCACCTTTACGCCGGATGATGGTTTTGACACCGGCATCTACGACATTACTGCGTTGAAACCCATGGGGGCGGGCGACGGATTCATGGGGGGGATGCTGGCTGCGCTGGCCCGGGGGCACATGTTGGAAACAGCGGTCAAACGAGGGGCAGCTACCGCTGCGATTATTGTTGCAGGCGTCGGCTGCGCCCCTGCTTCGCCCGACACAGCCGCGCTTGAACAGTTCATCAGTCGCTTTTGACACGTACGCGAAAGGCCAGTCATGCATATAGCCCCCTATGACAACCAAAATCAGGCAATCATTGGCATAGATCACCCGCTGGTGCCGCTGGTCTACTTCAACATCGTGAAACTGGCGCGGGGAGAAAGCTTTGTCTCAGAAGTGCCTGGATACGAGACTTGCATCGTGCCCGCTACCGGCACCATTGACGTGCAAACGCCGGGCGAAACCTTCGCCAGGATTGGTAAACGCCGTTTGAATGTCTGGGATGGCGAACCCGAAGGGGTCTATGTTTCGACAGGTATGCCCGCGCAAATCACCTGCGCGTCAGATAACGCTGAGGTTTTCATTGCAGGCGCGCAGTTTAATGAGGTCCTGCCAGCCTTTGCCGTGCGCGCAAGCGATATTGATCCAGTGCAGTACGGATCCGACGACACCAAGACCCACCGCAAGATCAAACATATCCTTGGCACCAAATATCATGGATGCGTCGGCCGTCTGCTGGTGTCCGAACTTTACACCGTCGGCAGTGGCGGCTGGTCGGGCTTTCCGAGCCACAAGCACGATACCGATCGCCTGCCCGAGGAAACCCGGCATGACGAAGCATATAATTTTCGCTTTAACCCCCCGCACGGCTCTGGCCTGCAAATGCTGCAGCGTGTGGACGGCGAGCCGGGCGATGCCTATCATATTGTCGATGGCTCGACCGTCGCCATCGACAAGGGCTATCATCCTTGCTGTGTACTGCCGGGATACGAGATGTATTATTTCACGATCCTCGCAGGGGAAACGCAACGCTCGTTAGTGCAGTTTTTTCAACCCAGCCACGCCTATCAGATCGAAACCATCCCGGGGATCAAAGACATGATCGCAAAGTTCAAATGAGCCTTGCTACTCTGAAGCAGGTCTTGACGCCCTGCCTTAGGGACGGCACCGCAGTGGCCGGGCTGGTTGTGTTAGGTTGGGAAGATGCCGTGGCCTTTGTGCAGGCGGCCGAGGCCGAGCAGCGCCCGGTAATCCTTCAAGCTGGCCCCGGCTGCCGTGCGCACATGCCGCTTTCTGTACTGGGGGCGATGTTTCGGGCACTTGGCGAAGCAGCCTCGGTTCCGGTCGTTGTGCATCTGGATCATGGAGAAAGCCTGTCCGTTTGCCAGGCGGCAATCGACTTCGGCTTTACCTCGGTGATGTTTGATGGCTCTGCCTTGTCGCTGTCTGAGAATATCGAGCGGACCAGCGAAATCGTAGCACTCGCCAATCGTCATGGGGTGTCGGTTGAGGCCGAGCTGGGATACGTCGGCTATCATGGCAAAGAGCGGTCGCTTGGAACCGATCCAGCAGAAGTGGCTCGCTTTGCCCGCGAAACCGGGATTGATGCACTGGCAGTTTCTGTCGGCAACAGCCACTTAATGATCAGCCCCGGTGCCGTTATGGATATGCAGCGCTTGCGGGCCATTCAAGCGGTGGCCGCAAACCTGCCGCTTGTGCTACATGGCGGATCGGGTATCGCCCCGGCGCAACGTCGCCTTTTGTCCCGCGATACATCGGTTTGTAAGTTCAATATTGGCACCGAACTGCGCATGGCCTTCGGCAGCGCCCTGCGCGCGTCCATTGCCCGCGATCCAGAACGATTTGATCGCAATCAACTCTTGAGCGAAACCATTGGCCCTGTGACTGCTGCTGCACGGGTGGCGATCGGAAGTTTGTGCACGAAAACCACCCTATCATTTCCCGTGACGCCCCACACGTTACCACCAACTTAGCGGGCGCAAAGAACTTGCCCAACCCGAAACCGACGACTATCAACAAGCCAGACTCTCGTTATGAACAAGGTACGAGCAGGGGGCAGGTCACCCTTGAATTCAGTGAAGAAAAATGGCCCACGCAACTTCAAGAAACAAATTTCGCTGGGTCATTTGGCGGAAGGAAAGGGACTAACGCCTAACCTTCGCTGCGGGCAGCGTCCAAGAAAATTCGTTTCACTGCTTCGGGCGAAAAGCGGGCGTTCGCGGGCGAAATAAATCTGGTGCAGCATTAACCCTAAGTGGTCGTTGGTTTTACTTACCCGCGGCAGGTGATCGCTCGTTACGTGACACGAGAAAATGAGACCGTGGCGTGCCGTCGACAAATCAGCATCGCGACGCAGTGATCGTGCAAGGCGATTGAATGCCTGGGTTCGGCCCGAAAAGCGGGTGGCGCGATCGCCAGCGCAACGGGTGTAAGTTGTTCATCTGCAATTTATGAATGGCCGAGCAGGGCTTTCAGTCGACCCAAGGGTCAAGCATGCAGTCACGAGAGCGCGAAGTGCAGCTTTTGGTGGCGATCGATCAACGACACGCGACATCTCAGGAACTTGATCTCGACATCAGATTATCTTTGCGCATTGCAGCATAAATGCGCCACTCTGCCTGTGGGAGAACTTGAGGGAGGATACCCATGCTCGATACCACACCGGCCGATCAGGTCTCGGCGTTCCTGATTGATTTCGGCGATGCGCTAGCCGCAGGCGACATCGACCGTGCTGCAGCGATGTTTCAGGACGACTGCTATTGGCGTGACCTCGTCACCTTCACCTGGAACATCAAGACCGTCGAAGGCCGCGCAGAGGTGGCCGACATGCTGCGCCATCAACTGGCTTCGACCAAGCCGTTGAACTGGCGGATTGCCGATGGCGAAACTGCGACCGAGGATGGCGGTGTCACGACCGCCTGGATCAGCTTTGAGACGGCGGTCGCGCGCGGCTATGGCCTGATCCGGCTGAAGGGCGGCAAGATCTGGACGCTGCTCACCTCGATGGTGGAGTTGAAGGGCCACGAAGAACCCCTTGGTTTTGACCGCCCGATGGGCGCCAAACACGGGGCCGATAAACATCGCCCTACATGGCTGGAAGACCGCGAGGCCGAGGCGCGCGAACTGGGTTACACCAAACAGCCCTATGTGCTGATCATCGGCGGTGGGCAGGGCGGCATCGCACTGGGCGCGCGGCTGCGGCAACTGGGTGTATCCACGATCATCGTCGAAAAGAACGAACGGCCCGGCGACAGCTGGCGTAACCGCTATAAGTCGCTCTGTCTGCATGACCCGGTCTGGTATGACCATCTGCCTTATCTGCCGTTCCCGCCGAACTGGCCGGTCTTTGCGCCAAAGGACAAGATCGGCGATTGGCTGGAAATGTATACCAAGATCATGGAGCTGAACTACTGGACCAAGACCACCTGCAAGCACGCCTCTTTCGACGAGGCGACGCAGGAATGGACCGTGGTGGTGGACCGCGACGGAACCGAGGTTACGCTAAAGCCCAAGCAGTTGGTGCTGGCCACCGGCATGTCGGCCAAGGCCAATATGCCGAAGTATCCAGGGATGGAGCGGTTCAAGGGAGATCAGCACCACTCTTCAAAACACCCCGGACCGGATGCCTACAGGGGCAAGCGGGCGGTGGTGATCGGGTCGAACAACTCTGCCCACGATATCTGTGCCGCGTTGTGGGAAAACGATGTCGATGTGACAATGGTGCAGCGGTCTTCCACCCATATCGTGCGGTCCGATACCCTGATGGAGATCGGTCTGGGCGGGCTGTATTCCGAGCAGGCGGTGCGGGGCGGCATGACCACCAACAAGGCTGACATGATCTTTGCCAGCCTGCCCTACCGCATCCTGCACGAGTTCCAGATCCCGCTTTATGACCAAATGCGCGAGAAGGACGCCGCGTTCTATGCCGGGCTGGAAAAGGCCGGATTCTGGCTGGACTGGGGCGATGACGGCTCGGGTCTGTTCATGAAGTATCTGCGGCGCGGGTCTGGGTATTACATCGACGTCGGTGCCAGCCAGTTGATTATCGACGGCAAGATCAAGCTGGCGCATGGCAATGTGAAAGAAATCACAGAAGATGCAGTGGTGCTGGAAGATGGCACTGTGCTGCCAGCCGATGTGATCGTCTATGCCACAGGCTATGGTTCCATGAACGGCTGGGCTGCGGACCTGATCGGTCGGGATGTGGCAGACAAAGTGGGAAAATGCTGGGGTCTCGGGTCCAACACTACTAAGGACCCCGGCCCTTGGGTGGGCGAACAGCGCAACATGTGGAAGCCAACAAAACAGAACGGCTTATGGTTCCACGGCGGCAATTTGCACCAGTCGCGCCACTATTCGCAATTTCTGTCCCTGCAGCTTAAGGCCCGGATGGAAGGCATCCCGACCCCGGTCTACGGCATCCCTGAGACCCATCTACTGAGCTGATCTGACCTTAGCCCCCTGCGCCTCATTGCGTGGGGGGCCTTTCCTGGAAAAGATCCTGTGCAACAGCAGTCTTAAGCGCCATCTCGCATATAGGGCGCTGCCGAAGATCACGGATGCACAGGGATAGTGCAATCAACCAGCCGCTCGGGAAACAGCGTCGTCTGACTGCGACTCACGCCCTCAACAAAACCTGAAGTCCCGAACCTCCCAACCGTGCAGACGTCTAACAAAATATGGGGTTTTTACACAGCATCCTCATTATCTTGGTGTAGGCGCAAAGTAGAAATGTCCCAATTGAGCAAAGTTAAAGTGTCACCCTCCTCATGTTGCCAGCTCGGCGCTTTGGAGGATGCACATGGGATGGGTCATGATGAGCGAGCGCGAGCTTGGGTGGATCGAAGTTCTGTCGCGGGTTGTCGATGGCAGCATGAGCGCCAAAGCGGCAGCGTCCGTGCTGGCGGTCAGCACGCGGCATATCCGACGCATGGTCAAACGGTTCCGCGAGGATGGCGCGGCGGCGCTCCGGCTCGGATTGCGTGGTCGCCCATCGAACAATCAGATCCGGACTGGGTTGCGCGAAGAAGTCTCCCAACTGGTGCGCGATCACTATGCCGATTTCGGCCCGACGCTTGCGGCAGAGAAACTGCTCGAACGGCATGGGCTGAAAGTTTCCCGCGAGACGCTCAGAACCTGGATGGCTGCGGATGGTTTGTGGCTGTCGCGCAAGCAGCGTCGAGCCTTTCACCAACTGCGGCTGCGGCGCGAACGTGTCGGCGAACTGATCCAGATCGATGGTTCGGATCACCGCTGGTTCGAGGATCGCGCCGACCGCTGCACCCTGCTTGTCTTTATTGATGATGCGACGAGTACCCTGATGCAAATGCGTTTTGTCCCTTCCAAAAGCACCTTCGCCTATTTAGAGGCGCTGGCTTCGCCTATTTCGAGGCGCTGGATGGTTATCTTGAACAGCATGGCCGCCCTGTGGCGTTCTATTCCGACAAGCACTCGATTTTTCGGGTCGCCAAGGCCGAGGCCAAGACCGGTCATGGCATGACGCAGTTCGGGCGCGCGCTTGCAGAGCTAAACATTGAGATTCACATCGAGATTCTTTGTGCGAATTCGAGCCAGGCCAAAGGTCGGGTTGAGCGCGCCAACCGCACATTGCAGGACCGGCTGGTCAAAGAGCTGCGGCTGGAAGGTATCAGCGACATGACGGCCGGGAATGCGTTCCTCCCTGGGTTCATGGAACGGTTCAATGCGCAATTCGCCAAAGTCTCGGCCAAGCCGGACAACCTGCACAGACCGATGAATATCGCCACGGAGCGCAAGGCAGAGATCCTGTGCTGGCGGGATCAGCGCTATGTCGACCGGCAACTGACCGTTCGCTATGAACGCAAGCGGATTCCGCTAGAGCAGAACGAGGTCACCCGAGGTCTGGTCGGCAAATATATCGAGACCTACGCCTTTGCCGACGGCCGGCTGGACATCCGCTGGAAAGGCCTTTCCCTGCCCTACAGCGCTTTCGACCAAAACCAGCAGCATGTGACCCATGCCGCAATCACCGAGAACAAGCGACTGAGTGAGGTTCTGGCTTATGCAAAGGCCCTGCAAGACGCGGCAGCGCCAAAGGTAAAGGCCGTTGGCAAACAG
>JBAVTI010000280.1:0-10168 GCA_049696055.1 Paracoccaceae bacterium
CCCTCTTTCGGGGTGGCAGAATGCGCAATCTTCCACGCCAGCCACAGCATATAGGCAACGCTCACCACTTTCAGCACCAGCACTGCGGTCGGCGCGGTCTGAAACAGCCCTGCCAGCCCCAGCCCCACCAGCATCGTCATTGCCATGAACCCGACAGATATCCCCAACATATGCGGCACAGAAGCGCGAAACCCGAAATTCGCCCCCGACGCCATCAGCATCAGGTTATTTGGCCCCGGCGTCACCGAAGTGACAAAAGCAAAGCCCACAAGGGCTGCAAAAACTTCATATGTCATGGCCGCAATCATTCACCATATCCGCCCAGGAATTGTTGCAATCTGGGTACCATATAAACTATTCTCGCAACAAATGACCCAACCAGACGCCATAGACCAAAAGATATTGCGCACGCTTAGCCGCGACGGCCGGATCACCAACCTTGCCTTGGCAGATCGTGTCGGCCTGTCACCCTCGGCCTGCCTGCGCCGGGTGCAGGATCTTGAACGCAGGGGCGTAATCAAAGGTTACCGTGCCGTGCTGGATCCGGGCAAGATGGGGGTGGGCTTTCTGGCCTATGTCACCGTCGGGCTGAACAGCCATACCAAAGCCTCGCAAGTGGCGTTCGAGCGTGCCATCGCCCAAGCGCCCGAAGTGCGCGAATGCCATAACATCACCGGAACGGTCGAATATCTTTTGCGGGTCGAGGCCACCGATCTGGCGGCCTACAAGCATTTCCACACCGAGGTTCTGGGGGTGTTGCCGCAGGTGAATGCGATCACTTCGTTTGTGGTGATGGACAGCCCGAAAGACGAGCGCGCCTGACGCGGGCCGCTACCCCACCGCTTGCTGGCAGCCCGCGCATCCGCTATGGCGGGGCAACCTTTTTTCGATGACAGACCGCGACAAAAACCCCGTGACAAACCCCGCCATCCCCCAAACCTTGCTGAATTTTGTGCAATCCGTGCTGGCAGGCCCAGCAGCGACACGCCCGCCGCTGCCCGCAACCATTGCAGCGCACCGCCTGATCCACCTGACCCTGCGCGCCAAGGGGCGGCGTCTGCATGCCGCATGGGTCGACGGCACCGACCTTGCCGATTGCCTGCACTGCGGCCTGACAGCGGCGATGGCCGCGATCAAAACGGCGGAAAACCCAAGCCCCACCACGGTCGAGATCACCCTGCCGCACCCGGCCACGCCGCTAAACCCCGACATGCTGCGCCGCGCGCAAGCCAATGATTTTCGCGGCCTTTTCGGGATCGAGGCGCGCTCTGCCACCCAGACCCACCGCATCGGCCCGCTCGAGATGATCAGCCGCAACCTTGGCCCCAATACCGCCTTGCAATCGCTGCGGGATCAGGCGGGCACCGACGCCACCGCGCACCAATTCGCCGCTGATCAATTCCTTGTCGATCTGGCCGCCGCGCGCGGCCATCGGCTGTTTCGCGGCCAAAGGATCGTGGCGCAGACCGATATCACCCGCGCCACCACCCAAGACATGGCCGACAAGATGACCGATTGGTTGTGCCGCCAAATCGGCCCTGACGGTGCCGCCACGTATAAATACGCCCCCAGTTCCGGCAGCTACTCCACCGCCAACAACATGATCCGTCAGTTCATGGCCACCGCCTGTCTGGCGCTTGCCGATACCCGCTATGCCACGCCGCAACTCAGGGCGGCGACCGACCGTAACTTTGCCTTCAACTTTGCGCAGTTCTACGCCGAGCAAGACGATTTCGCGGTGATTGATGAATTTGGCAAACTGAAACTCGGGGCCGCCGCTGTCGCTGTGATGGCTATCCTGAACCGCGCCGACCCGGCCCCCTACCTGCCCCACCTTGCCCGCCTGCAACGGTTTTTGGAAGGCATGCAAAACCCGGACGGCTCGTTTCGCACCTTTCTTGCCCCCGAAGGCCGCAACGATAACCAGAATTTCTATCCCGGCGAGGCGCTGCTGGCGCTTGCCATGCTGCACCAGCGCAACCCCGACCCGGCGCTGCAAAGCCGGATCATGGCGGGTTTTTACCACTACCGCGATTGGCACCGCGCCAACCGAAACCCTGCTTTCGTGCCGTGGCACACCCAGGCCTATTGCCTGCTTTACGCCACGACCAAGAACCCCGACCTTGCCGATTTCGTGTTCGAGATCAACGATTGGTTGCTGCCTATTCAGGAAACTCCGCCCCGCCCCGCCGATGTGGTGGGCGATTTCTTCGACCCCGCCCGCCCGGAATTCGGGCCGCCGCACGCCTCGTCGACCGGGGTTTATCTCGAAGGCCTGATCGAGGCGTGGCAGCTTGCCGTTGCCACAGGCGACCAAACCCGCGCCGATGCCTACCGCCACGCCCTGTTGCGCGGCCTGCGCAGCTTGCGGCAACTACAATACCGCTCTCACGCCGAAATGTTCTATATTCACAAAAAACAGCGGGTTCTTGGCGCGGTTCGCACCTCAAATTATGACAATACGGTAAGGATCGATAACGTTCAGCACGGGCTGATGGCGATCTACAAGACCCTGGATCTGTTCACCGACGCTGATTTCCAGCTTTCCTGAAGGCCCCCGCCCAAATAGGCCGCCAAAAAAGGCCGCCAAAAAAAGGCCAATGTTCCACGCACGCCAAACCCTGCGGAACAATCCCCCGGCAAAACCGGCCCCTGCGGAACAGCGCCACCCAAGCACCCCGCACCGCCAGCACGAGGCCGCCCACAGCCACAACCACCCCGCCGTTTTGCGCCGTTGTGCGGCACAAACCTTTCGCCTAACCTCATTGCTAAAATCGCCATTTCCAATCACCTCAGGAGGAACATCATGTCCGAACCCCGCAAGCTCGCCTTTGAGACCCAGCAAATTCATGCCGGCGCCAAGCCCGATCCCGCCACGGGTGCGCGGCAGATCCCGATTTACCAAACCACCGCCTATGTTTTCAAAGACGCCGACCACGCCGCGCGGTTGTTCAACCTGCAAGAGGTCGGCTACATCTATTCCCGCCTGACCAACCCCACCGTCATGGCGCTGGCTGATCGCGTGGCGGCCCTTGAGGGGGCGGTTGGCGGCATCGCCTGCTCGTCTGGCCACGCGGCGCAACTGATGGCACTTTTCCCGCTGATGGCCCCCGGCTGCAACGTCGTCGCCTCGACCCGGCTTTACGGCGGCACCATTCAGCAGTTCTCCAACACCATCCGCAAATTCGGCTGGTCCGCCAAATTCGTCGATTTCGATGACCTAAAGGCACTGGAAGCCGCCGTTGACGACAACACCCGCGCGATTTTCTGCGAATCCATCGCCAACCCCGGCGGCTACATCACCGACCTTGATGCCGTGGCAAAGGTGGCCGACAAAGTGGGCCTGCCGCTGATCGTTGATAACACCACCGCCACCCCCTACCTGTGCCGCCCGATTGAACACGGCGCGACGCTGGTGGTGCATTCCGCCACCAAATACCTGACGGGGAACGGCACTGTCACTGGCGGCGTGGTGGTCGACAGCGGCAAATTCGACTGGTCCGCATCCGGCAAATTCCCCAGCCTCGCCGCACCAGAACCCGCCTACCATGGCCTCAACTTCCACGCGGCGCTGGGGGGCATGGCCTTTACCTTCCACTCGATCGCCGTCGGCCTGCGCGATCTGGGCATGACGATGAACCCGCAAGGCGCGCATTACACCCTGATGGGCATCGAAACCCTTAGCTTGCGGATGGAGCGCCATGTGGAAAACGCCATGAAAGTGGCGGCATGGCTGGAAGCCGACCCCCGCGTCGACTTCGTCACCTACGCTGGCCTGAAATCCAGCCCCTATAACCACCGCGTTGCCAAAATCTGCCCCAAGGGGGCGGGGGCGTTGTTCACCTTTGCGGTCAAGGGCGGCTATGAGGCATGTGTCAAACTGGTGGGTGCGCTTGATCTCTTCAGCCACGTCGCCAACCTTGGCGATACACGGTCGCTGGTAATCCATCCGGCCTCGACCACCCATCGCCAACTATCTGAAGAGCAACAGAAAGTTGCGGGTGCAGCACCAAACGTGGTGCGGCTGTCGATCGGCATCGAAGACGCAGGCGACATCATTGCCGATCTTGATCAGGCACTTACCCGCGCGACCGCCTGATACGATACGGGCCGCTTATCCCGCCCTTACGGTTGGTCTACGCTGTCACCAGCGCTGACTGACCGCAGGAAAGGAAAAGCGGCCCGCGCACCTGCGGTGCCTACTGGGTGATCTCGTACACCACCGTCACCATGGCGGTCATTGCAATTTCGCCCTGCGCCATTGGCACCCCGGCATCTGACGCCCCGGCTTCCATGCGGAACATCGGCGCGGGCTGTGCGTAGCCGCCGCCTTCGGTGATCGACACTACCCGCCCCAGAACCACGCCTGCCGCCTTAGTCAGCAGTTCGGCCCGGTGCTTGGCATCCGCCACCGCCCGCACCCGCGCCTCATCGAGCAGCGGCGCAGGCTCGGTCACCCCAAAGCTCACGCCATTCAACGTGTTGGCCCCATCGGTCACCGCAGCATCCAGAACGCTGCCCAATCCGTCCAACGCACGAACCCGCACGGTCAGCATGTTGCTGGCGATATACCCTGCAATTTTAGGGGCTTGCCCGTCGTTGCTGCTATAGGAATTATCCCAATTCGGGTTCAGCGACAGACCAGAGGTCTGCAAATCGCGGTCCTCGATTCCGGCAGCTTTCAGGTTGGCAAGCACCTTGGCCAGTTCGGCCGAATTGGCGGCCATCGCCGCGGCGGCGGTCTCGGCCTGGGTGGTCACCCCAAGGCTGATCGTCGCCATATCGGGGCGGGCGTCAACCTGGCCTTCGCCGGTCACGGTAATTCGGGCGGCCTCTTCGGCAAAGCTCGCGGCACTCATTGGCAGCACCAGGGCGGTGGCAAGAAACAGGGCATTCAGAACGCGCATTTGGGATCCTCCTCAGGATATTTGCAACTCTTCCCGTCTATGACGCGCGCCGCAAGTCATTCCTTGGTGATCCCTGCATACAAATCCGGGCTTTTTCTTCCCTTAGGCGAAAAGCTGCTATAGGTAGATACGGGGCGGGGCTGCAGCCCTCCCGCAGCAATTAAACATATGCTAGACCCGTGCAATGAAACCAAATTTCGCCCTGAACCTGACAGACGCCAGCATCGGCCTTTTGCACCGCACCGCGCGGGGCTGGCTAGAGGTGGGCGCCACCGATCTTGATGCCCCCGATCTGGCCGAGGCGTTGAACTACCTGCGCCGCTCGGCGCTGGGGCTCGCGCCGCATGGTATTGCCACCAAACTGGTGATCCCCAACAGCCAGATCCTGTATCTCGAGGCACACGCCCCCGGCCCCGATGCCGCCTATCGCCGCGCCCAGATCCGCAAATCGCTGGAAGGCCGCACCCCCTATGCGGTCGAGGATCTGGTGTTCGATTGGTGGGGCAACGGATCGACGGTGCAGGTCGCCGTGGTTGCCCGCGAAACGCTGGACGAAGCCGAAGCCTTTGCCGCGCAATACCGTTTCAACCCGGTTGCCTTTGTCGCCATCCCCGATGCCGGGCAATTTGGCGGCGAGCCGTGGTTTGGCCCGTCGTCACTAGCTGCAACCCTGCTGCCCGAAGGCGAAAAGGTTGAGCGCGACCAAGACCCTATCGTCATTGTGGCCCGCGATGTGCGCAGCACCGAAGCCAGCGCTGCCCGCCCCCCCCGCGACGCGGACCCCAAACCCGAGGCCGCGCCCAAATCCGAACAGACGCCCAAATCCGAACAGACGCCAGAACCGCTTGCGGAATCCAAACCAAAGCCAAAACCAAAACCCGAACCGGTCTCGGAACCGCCGATGGTTCCTGAACCCCAGCCTGAACCCCAGCCCGAACCCGAACCCACGCCCGAACCAAAGCCGGTGCGCACGCCCCCGCCGGAACCGACCCCCGCGCCCGAGCCCGAGCCGGTTCCCGCGCCGCTGCCCGAACCCGAACCGCAAACGCCGCTGGAAATCCCGGTGCAGGATGACCCCGATTTCGACCCGTCCCCGCTCGAGGAACCGCCACCCTACCCCGAACTTGCCGCAGCCCCGCAGGCCGCAGCAAAACCCGCGCCAATGCCAGCCGCCGAACCAGTTGATCCGCCCCCAGCCTCTGCCTTCGCCTCGCGTCGCGCAACCGAGCGTGGGGCAACCGAACGTGGGGCAGCCGAGCGTGGCGCTCCGGCATTGGGCCCCGCCCTCGCCGCAGCTGAACGGCCCGCGCCCAATCCAGACACCCTGATCGCCGCCCGCCTGACCGCCCGCATCATCCCCCCCGTTACCGCCGCCAAGCCGGCCGCCGCCGACACTGTCCTTGCCGCCGGGCCCAGCTTGGCTGCGGCCCACGCAACCCTTCCCGCTGGGGCCGCGCCTCCGGCCAAGAGCGATGCCTCGGTTTTGTCGGACCCCAAGCCTGAGGCAAAACAACCTGCCGCCGCTTTGGCTGTGCCGCAATCGGCCGATGCGAAATCCTCCAAGGGCCTGTCGGCACTGGTTACCGCGTCATCAATCCCCGGTCTGCGCGAACGCAAACCCAAGCCTTTGCTGCCAAAAGGGGCCAAACACGGCGCATCAACCACCGTTCCGGGGACCGAGGTCACACAACCCGAAGCGGTCGCCAAGGCCCGCGCCAAGGTGGCTTTTGGGGCCAACCGCACGCCCCAACGCGGCAAACCGCGCTATCTGGGGCTTGTGTTGACGGCCATGCTTTTGCTGTTCCTTGCCATCGTCGCGGCATGGTCGTCGTTCTACCTGACCAAATCGGATGCCCCCGACCCGGTGGCAGTCGCGACCTCCGACCCGGCACCCGATGCAACGACCCCCAGCATCGACGATGAAATGGCCGCCGACATGCAGGACCCGGCGGATTTTCCGCCCGCCGAAGGTGAAACAACTGCTGAAATCGGTGCCAACCTGACACCGGTCGATCCAACGCTGGCACCCGGCGCCGTGCTGGAACCGCCGGTTGAAACCGTCGAAGCCCCCGCCGGGCCTGCCCCTGTCGCCAGCGCCGAAGCAGGGGCCGCCCTCGCACCCGCCTCCGACGCGCAGGATGAGATTTTTCTCTCCAGCATGGATGCCCCGCCCCCGGCGCTTGATGCCCTGTCGCTGCCAAAACCCGAAGCCAACCCTGATGCGGTGCCGCTCGCCCAATTGCCGCCACCGCCGTTCGGCACGCTCTATGAATTTGATGCGAACGGCCTGATCCGCCCCACCCCCGAAGGCATCGTCACCCCCGAAGGTGTGCGCCTTGTGGCCGGACGCCCCTCCAAAGTGCCGCCGCCACGCCCCGAGGCTCTGGTCCCGGTGGCAGCCCCCGCCGACATTGCCGCCGCAACCGACCCCGCCGCCACAACCGCGCCCGGCACCATCGCAACCGCCCCCGCCGATGTCCCCACCGCAGCCCCGCTGGCCGATCCGGCCTTGGCCACTTTTCGCCCGCGCCCACGGCCTGAAAGCCTTGCCCCGCTGCTCGAGACCCCGGCACCGGATGACGATGCCACCCTTGCCATCCCCGAAGACAGCCGCCTGACCAGCCTGCGCCCGCGCGCCCGCCCCGCTGCCGTGCTTGCCTTGGGCGAGCAGGCCCGCCTTGATACCCAAGCCGCCTCTCTTTCCGCCTCTGCCGATACCCCGGCACAGCCGCAAACAGAGGCAGGTGGCCCGATCAGCCGCCTTGCCGTTGCCGTGTCGCGCCGCCCCGCTGCCCGCCCACTTGATTTGACCAAAGCCGTCGAGGCCGCCGTCGCTGCCGCCGTCCGCGCCCCCGATCCGGTGCCCGAACCGGAACCCGAACCCCAGGCCGCCCCGGCAGAACCCGAACCCCAAGCCGTCGCCGCCGCCCCGCGCGCCAAACCCAGCCCCGCCGATGAACCCACCATCGCCAACTCCCCCGAAGAAGAATCCGAGCCCGAAATGGCCGCTTCCGCCCCCCGGTCGGGCAATACCCGCGGCACCGTGGCCAAAAACGCCACCTTCGTGAATGCGATCAATCTTTCCAAGACCAACCTGATTGGGGTCTATGGCACCTCGTCCAAACGCTATGCCCTGATCCGCCAGTCAAATGGCCGCTACAAAAAGGTCAAGATCGGCGACAAGGTCGATGGCGGCACCGTCGCCTCGATCACCGCAACCGAAGTGCGCTATCAAAAGGGCGGCAAACTGATCACCCTTAAACTGCCAAAGGGCTAAACCGCCAATTGGCCGCTAGTTGCCCGCCAGAACCCCGCGATCAACCTGATCCTGCTCGATACTTTCAAACAGCGCGCGGAAATTTCCTTCGCCAAATCCGTCGTCGCCCTTGCGCTGAATAAACTCAAAGAATATCGGCCCGATCACGGTTTTTGAGAATATCTGCAACAAGATCCGCGTCTCGCCGCCATTCACCACGCCCTCGCCGTCGATCAAAATTCCGTGCCGCGCCATGCGGTCAATCGGCTCGTCATGCCCGACCACGCGGGTCTTGCTCAGTTCGTAATAGGCCATCGGCGGCTTGGGCATGAATTTCAAACCCCGTGCCGCAATCTCATCGGTCGCCGCATAAATATCGTCCGTCCCCACCGCGATATGCTGGATCCCCTCGCCGTTATAGCGTTTCAGATATTCGACAATCTGCCCCGCCTCGCCGCGATCCTCGTTGATCGGAATGCGTATCCGCCCACAGGCCGAGGTCAGCGCCCGGCTGAACAGACCCGAAAACTTGCCCTCGATGTCGAAAAACCGGATCTGCTTGAACCCAAAAATCTTGCCGTAAAACCCAAACCATTTGTCCATATTTCCCTTGTGAACATTGTGGGTCAGGTGATCCAGATAGTGAAACCCCACCCCCTTGGGCTTGGGGGTGCCCAGCCAGTCAAACGCCGTGTCGTAGGGGTTTGCGGCACCATACTGATCAATGAAATAGATCAGCGATCCGCCGATCCCGACAATCGCCGGAACCTCCAGCACCTTGCCCGGCCCTTCATAGGGCACCGCCCCCTGCTTCACCGCATGGGCAAAGGCATGCGCCGCATCAACCACCCGCCACCCCATCGAGGCCGCACACGGCCCATGCGCTTCGGCAAACTGCCGCGCATGACTGCCGGGTTCGTTATTGATCACATAGGTCACGTCGCCCTGCTGCCACAGCTCGACATCGCGCGCCCTGTGCCGCGCCACCAACGCATATCCCATCTGGGCAAACAACGCCCGCAACGCCTCGGGCTGCGCGTGGCCAAATTCGACAAACTCAAACCCATCGGTTCCCGCCGGGTTCAGATCAGAGATTGTGGCCACCGGGGCCGAATGCGGAAACGGGCCCATCGCGGCCTCCTCTGCTTGTTGCGCTTGCGTCATTATAGCGCACCGTTCCCGCCTGTTTTCCGCAAATCCCAGCATGCTATTTGCAAAATGCGCGCAATCTGCGCATCATACCCAAAATCACCGCAGGAATCCCGCATGCTAGATCCCACCGATTCCCGCCTGCTGGCAGCACTTCAGAAAGACGCCCTGCTTACCGCACAGCAATTGGGTGACCTGCTCAACCTCTCGCCCTCGCAGGCAGGCCGCCGCCGCCAACGCCTTGAGGCCGATGGGTATATCACCACTTACCGGGCAGCCCTTGCCCCCGAAAAGGTCGGCCTCACGGTTCAGGCCTTCATTCAGATCGTCATGGCGGCCCATACCGAACAAAACGCCCGCGATTTCGTCCGCCTTACCCGCACCCAAGCCGAGATTGTCGGCGCATGGACCCTGACCGGCGAGGCAGACTATCTGCTTCGCGTCTACTGCGCCGATTTGGCGGCCCTCAACCGCATCGTCCAACAGGTGCTGCTGCCGCACCCCGCCGTCGCCCGCGTCCAAAGCCAGATCGTGATGGAGTGTATCAAACCCGACGCGCCGCTGCCCGTCTAAACCGCCTCGCGTTTTCACACCTCTCCCTTTGCCCCAAGGCTGGGGTGCTCTGACGGCTGTCGGTTAAGGCAAACCAAAACGCTGAATGCGGTCAAACTTCGGGCATTTCCGCAGATATTTCACCCCGACACATAACGTGTCCGCCCGTGCCGTTGCCATCCGGCGCCCCGGTTGCGATAGTCACCCCATGGAAAGTTTTTTGCTTCAAGCCAGCCTTTATTTGGGGGCCGCGGTGCTCTTGGTGCCGGTTTCGGTGCGCTTGGGCTTGGGCTCGGTGCTGGGG
>JBAVTI010000281.1:0-16128 GCA_049696055.1 Paracoccaceae bacterium
CGCCAGCCCCAGTTTGTGGTGCGCGCCCTCGCGGCCCGTCGAGGTGCAAAGCGCGCGTGGCAACGTCAGGCTTGCCAAAAGCTCCATCGCACCGGGTTTCAGTGGCAGGTGTTGCAGGATGCGGTCATCGAAACCGGCGCGCCAATGGGCATTCAACCGATCCAGATCAAGCGTCGGGTGCTGGGCACGGATCAACGCCGCGCTGGACGGAAGATCCTTGCCAACCAATTGATGCAGAAAGCTTTCCTCAACCTCTGCGCCCAAATGGATAAAAGCCTCCATTCCCGCCTTAAGGGCAAGGCTTTCGGTGTCAATCAGGGTGCCGTCAAGATCGAAGATAACTGCGTCAAAGGCGTCAACACGCATAGCAAAGGCTCCGGGGCGCCAAATCAGCGCGCCCGAAGCCCTAACAGATCACAGGCTGATGCGAAAGCGGGCGAAGCCGTCGGGGCCATCGCCTGCGGGTTCTATCTTCATGTCTTTGACGTCGGCCGCATAACTTGCGGCCTTTGGTCCGCTGTCAAACAGAACGGTCGTGCCCGGCAACGCCTTGAACCGCCAGTTGCCGTCAGCAGTTGGGTTGATGGTGCCTTGTTCGACGATATAGCGCACCAGAATATCGCGGTTGGTATCGGGGCCTTCAAAGATGATGGTATCGCCCTTGGCGCCGGGGAAGTCGCCACCACCCGAGGCGCGGTAGTTGTTGGTGGCAACCACGAACTCGGCTGCCGGATCAATCGCAGCGCCCTTGAACATCAGGTTCACGATGCGGCTGGCGGTGGGGTTCAGGTCTTCGCCCTTTGGCCCGAATTTCGATGGTTGCGACAGGTCGATCTCATAGCTGACGCCATCAATCACATCGAAATTATAGCTGGGAAAATCGGGGTTTAGCAGGGTTTGGTCTGCCCCGTTCGGCGTGATCTGGTTAAAGATACCAGCGCTGCGTTCCAGCCAATCCTTGACCTGCGCGCCGGTGATTTTCACCGCACGGATGGTGTTGGGATACAGGTAAAGGTCGGCCACGTTCTTGATCGCTACATCGCCTGAGGGCACATCGGTATAATACTCGGAACCCCCACGTCCACCCGCCTTGAACGGGGCTGCGGCAGACAGAATTGGCAAGGCCTCATAGGCCGTGCCTTTCATCATTTGCGCAATATACCATTCTTGTGCGATCGACACGATCTGCACCGAAGGATCGTCGGCCACCAGCGCAAAATAGCTGTGTAAGGGCGCGCTTGTCTTGCCTACAGCGCGGCGAATGTATTGCAGCGTCGCGTCGTGTTCCACCTGCACCGCCGCCAGCACTGCAGGCACAGATTCCACTAGTGCCGAGATTGTCTTATCCTCGTTGCGCTTGGAGATCGGGCGCGCCTCGGAGGTGGCCGAGATTACCTTCCAGACGTTGCCATCGCGTTCGATCAGCAGATCAATCAAGCCAAGATGCGATCCCCAAAAGCCGCCCATGACCGCAGGCTTGCCGCCCACGGTTCCTGCTGCCACGTCAACATCGGCAAAGCCGTCAAATGCGGGCGACGGGAAAACCAGGTGGCTGTGCCCCGTTACCACAGCATCAATTCCAGCAATCCGGGCAAGCGGGGTCGAGGCGTTTTCCATGCCCTCGCTTGCTTCGGCGGCACCGATACCGGAATGCGACAGGGCGACGATGATATCGGCCCCTTCTTCTTTCATTTGCGGCACATAGGCGGTGGCAGTGGCAAGGATATCGCGGGTTGTGACATTGCCTTCCAGATGCTTGCGATCCCACTGCATGATCTGCGGTGGCACAAAGCCGATCAAGCCGACGCGGATCGGAAGTTTAGCCCCGGACCCGTCGGTAATTTCGCGATCAAGGATGACGTAGGGCTTTAGCATCGTTTCATCTTCGCGCGGCGTTGCGCCCTGTTTCTTGGCGATATTTGCCGACACGATTGGGAAATTAGCCCCCGCAAGCGTGTTCATCAAAAAATCCAGGCCATAGTTGAATTCGTGGTTGCCCAGCGTCGAGGCATCGAACCCCAGTGTATTCATCGCCGCAATCACCGGGTGCATATCACCCGCCTTCATGCCACGGGCATAGGCGATATAATCGCCCATTGGGTTGCCTTGCAGGAAGTCGCCATTGTCGACCAGCATGGTGTTTGTCGCCTCGGCGCGGATCGCGTCGATGATCGCGGCAGTGCGGGCAAGGCCCACGGTATCAACCGCTTTGTCGGCGTAGTAATCATAGGGAAAAACATGCACATGCAGGTCCGTCGTTTCCATGATCCGTAGATGCGCCTGATTTCCCGCCGCCCGGGCAGAAAAAGGATGGAGGATGATCAACGAGGCACCTGCAACTGTCTGAACAATGAACCCTCGGCGTGTAAGGTGGGATGCGAATGGGTGTGTCATGGCGGAACCCCCTGTTTTTGCTAATACAAAGGGCAAAGTGCAGAAGATTTTTGCAGTCTGACTTTAGCCCCGGTTCTGACAGGTTGCCAGAACATGGCCAATTTACAAAGCGTTATGCTTCAACTTTGCGTTGTATTTGTGACAGTTTGCCGACATGGATCGGGCCGCGACCCAAGACTTGCCTTTGGAACCGCTGTTGTGCATGGCTATCGCGCAGCAGGAGGTGCGAATGCACAACGCGGATACAGTGGCTTTTGGGGGGTCCGGGCTGGATCGGGCGGCGGAATTGCGCGCCGATGATGCGCAGATTGCGATGCTGTTGGCAGGCGGGCAAGTGCTGCCGATCTGGCGGGGCAAGCCGCTGATTGTCGATGGATCGTCGCTTGGTTGGGTGAAAGCAGACAGCCCGGTTCTGGCAGGCGCGGCTTCCCCGATATTTTTGGGCCTCGATGATGGCGTGGCGCGATTTGCTGTCGATACGTCGCACTGGTCGCCCGAGGCGGGGGCCGAGGCAGTGGTGGCCGGGTTCTTTGATCCAAGTGAACAGCGGCACCCGGCTTTGCCTGCCAACTACAGCTTTGGCGAACTAAGGGGCGTGATGACCCGCCTGTCTGCGCGCGACGCCGAACTGGTAGCCACCGCCAAGGCCGTGCTGCATTGGCACAAAAGCCATGGCTTTTGTGCCGCTTGCGGGGCAGCATCCACGATGACCAATGCGGGCTGGCAACGCAGTTGTGCGGCTTGCGGCGCACACCACTTTCCGCGCACCGACCCGGTCGTGATTATGCTTGTCTTGCATGGCAACCGATTGCTGCTTGGCCGTTCGCATGGCTGGCCCGAAGGCATGTATTCAACCCTTGCTGGTTTCGTCGAACCCGGCGAGACTCTGGAAGCCGCCGTGCGCCGCGAGGTGCTGGAGGAAACCGGGGTTTCCATTGGTTCTGTGCGCTATCTTGCCAGCCAACCATGGCCCTTTCCGGCCTCATTGATGATCGGCTGTGTGGCCGAAGCTACATCCGACATCATCACCGTTGACCCCGCCGAATTGGACGATGCGCTTTGGATAACGCGCGAAGACATGGTCAGTGTGTTTGCCGGAGCGCATTCGTATATAAAGCCCGCGCGCAAGGGGGCAATTGCCCATCATCTGATTGCAAACTGGCTTGCAGACACGTTGAATTGAGACGAAAATAATGCAGCGAAAAAAACGGGCCACAAAGTGCCCGAAGCAATCAGGAACGGGCAGTAGGCATGAAACTTAGCACCAGAGAAGACATCGAAGCCCCCTTGGCCTCTGTGTTTGATGCTTTTGCTGATGTCGAGGGATGGGAACGCGCTGCGATGCGCCGGGGCGCCGAGGTGGCACGCACTGACAAGATGCCCGGAATGGCGGTCGGGATGGGCTGGCTGGTGGCTTTTAGCCACCGTGGCAAGGACCGCAAACTGGCGATCACGCTGGACAGGCTTGAAAGGCCGAACCGTTTGGGTTTCTCGGGGAATGCGAACGCGCTGGATGGGGAGCTGACGTTCGAATTTGTCGAACTTTCTGCCCGCCGCACCCGGGTTTCGGTGGCAATGGAACTTAAACCCCGCACCTTGGGCGCGCGGCTGTTCTTGCAATCAATGAAGTTGGCCAAGGGCAAGATTGCCAAGCGTTTCGAACAGCGTGTTGCTCATATCTGCACCGAGATTGAAGACCGTTACCGGATCGCACAGAAACGTTGATCAGCCCCGGCTGCGATCTGACGGATAAACCCCAAGAATATCGACCGAGCTGGTGAAATAACGCAATTCTTCCAGCGCGCGGGCGACGTTTTCATCTTCGGGGTGGCCCTCGATGTCGGCGTAAAACTCGGTCGCTGTGAAGCTGCCGCCGACCATATAACTTTCCAGCTTGGTCATGTTGACGCTATTCGTAGCAAATCCACCCATCGCCTTGTACAGCGCCGCCGGGATATTGCGCACCCGAAAGGTAAAGGTGGTCATCATCGGCCCGGCACCCCGGCGTGTCAGGTCAATCTCGCGCGACATCACCAGAAAGCGGGTGGTGTTGTTGGCTTGATCCTCGATCTGCCGTGCCACCACGTCCAGCCCGTAAATCTCTCCGGCCAGTTCCGATGCCAGCGCACCCATCGAAGGGTCGGCTTTTTCCGCGACGATCTTGGCAGACCCGGCAGTATCGGCCCCAGTCACAGCGCGCAGGTTATGCGCCTTAAGAAAATCACGGCACTGGCCCAGCAAAACGGTATGACTCATCGCCGAAGTTATTTTTTCCAGTGGCGTTCCCGGCACGGCCAACAGGTTGATATGCACCCGCACAAAAGCCTCGTCGATGATGCGCAGGCTGGAACCGGGCAGCAGCGAATGAATGTCGGCCACCCGGCCGTAGGTCGAATTTTCGACAGGAAGCATCGCCAGATCCACGTCGCCCGCGCGGCAAAGTTCGATCGCATCTTCAAAGGTGCGGCAGGGGATGGCCTCAAAATCAGGTCGCGCCTGGCGGCAGGCCTGATGCGAATATGCCCCAAGTTCACCCTGAAATGCGATCCGTCCGACCATGACTCTGTGCTCCAACTGCAAAAGCCCGCAAAAATGGGCGATTGGTCGCGCTAGTACACCTTGAAACTCAAGGGGGGAAGCGGGTAGATAGCCGCAATCATTAAGCCAAGGTAGGACGCGACATGTTCGACACGATGACAATCACCAAAGTGCTGGGCGCGGTCTGCGGGTCGCTTTTGGTTTTTCTTTTGGGTAGCTGGGCTGCCACCGCGCTCTATTCGACGGGCGGCGGGCATGGCGAGGGGGCTGAGCAGTCCTACAGTGTTGCCACAGCCGAGGCCCCGGCTGCAGATGCCACCGAAGAAGCTGGTCCCAGCTTTGACGCGTTGCTTGCCGCAGCTGACGTCGCCGCCGGCGAAAAGGTCTTTGGCAAGTGCAAAGCCTGCCACAAAGTTGATGGCGCGAATGGCACAGGCCCGCACCTGAACGGCGTGGTCAATCGGGTTGCAGGCACTGTCGAAGGCTTTGGCTATTCCGATGGCATGGTTGCTGTTGCCAAGCCTTGGGATCCTGCGGCACTTAACGCGTTCCTTGAAAACCCCAAAGGCGTCGTTGCTGGCACAAAGATGAGCTTTGCAGGCCTGCCCAAGCCCGAAGACCGCGCCAATGTGATCGCGTGGCTTGCCACCCTGCCGTGATCGGTTGGTTCACCTCGTAATTGCCTCAAAGCCGCCCAAACCGGGTGGCTTTTTGCATTTCTTTCAAGGTAGTTCACGCAATCGCAACTTGAGGCATCGACAAGTTCCGAATTAGCATAAATCTATTGGGCGTGGGCCAACAGCCCGCGAAAGTATACAGGAGCGCCGAATGATCACCCGCCACAACACCTCCCGCGCCGCCGTTCGCACGCACGAAGGGGCACGGATCGGGTGGTTGGGGGCGGGCTTTCTGGCGCTTGCGATGGCTGGTTGGGGCATGGCGGCCCGCGCCGAAGCCGTGATCACTGCACATGGCATTTCCACCTTTGGCGATCTGAAATACCCTGCCGACTTTGCGCATCTGGATTACGTCAATCCCGATGCGCCCAAAGGCGGCGAAATTTCGGAATGGACCCAAGGCGGATACGATTCGATGAACCCGTTCTCGATCAAAGGGCGTGCGGGGGCACTTTCGTCTGGCATGTTGGAAACCGTGCTGGTGGGTACTTCCGATGAAATTGGCGCTGCTTATTGCTTGCTGTGCGAAACGCTTGAATACCCCGAGGATCGGTCGTGGGTGATCTTTAACCTGCGCCCCGAGGCCACGTTTTCGGATGGCAGCCTGCTTACCGCCGAAGACGTGGTGTTTTCCTATGAGACTTTTCTGGCCAAGGGCCTGACCGATTTCCGTACCGTTCTGGCGGAAAAGGTGCAAACCGTAGAAATTCTTGCGCCCTACAAGGTAAAGTTCACCTTCAAACCCGGTATCCCGACCCGTGATCTGCCACAAGATTTGGGCGGCCTGCCGGTGCTTTCAAAGGCGCATTACCTGGCAAACAAGCTGGATATGGAAGAAAGCTCGATGGTGCCATTCCTTGGCTCTGGCCCCTATGTGCCCGACCGGATCGATGTGGGGCAAACGCTGACGTATAAGCGCAACCCCGATTATTGGGGCAAGGATCTGCCGATCAATATCGGCTCTAACAACTTCGACACCATCCGGATCGAGTATTTTGCCGACAGCAACGCCGCATTCGAGGCGTTCAAAAGCGGCGCCTACACTTTCCGCAATGAAAACTCGTCGAAAAGCTGGGCGACGCAGTATGATTTTCCTGCCATCGCGGCGGGGCAGATCGTCAAAGAGGAATTGGCCGCTGGCGACAAGGCCAACGGTCAGGCGTTCTTGTTCAACCTGCGGCGCGAGACGTTCAAAGACCCGCGTGTGCGCGAAGCGATCGGACTGATGTTCAATTTTGAATGGTCTAACGCCACGCTGTTCTATGGCCTTTACGCCCGGATCAACTCTGTCTGGGAAAATACCTGGCTTGCCGCCGAAGGCGCCCCAAGCCCCGAAGAAGCGGCGATTTTGCAGCCGCTGGTTGATGAAGGGCTGCTACCCGCGTCGATTCTGGTCGACCCGCCGGTCATGGCCCCCGTTTCCAGCGACAAGCAGCTGGACCGTGGCAACCTGCGCCGCGCCAGTGCCCTGCTGGACGCGGCAGGTTGGATCGTCGGCAGCGACGGTATGCGCAAGAACGCCGAAGGCACGCCGCTAAAGGTAGAGTTTCTCAGCGATAACCCCTCGTTTGACCGGGTGATCAATCCTTATGTCGAAAACCTGCGGACCTTGGGCATTGATGCCATACTGACCAAGGTCGATGATGCACAGTACAGTGCGCGCACCCGCCCGCCGGAATATGATTTTGACCTGACTAGCGGCAATGCGCAGACAACCTATTTCTCGGGGTCAGAGCTTAAGCAGTTCTTTGGCTCGGACACCGCCGATGTGTCGGCTTTCAACAAGATGGGCTTGAAAAGTCCTGCGGTGGACAGGCTGATTGCCGTGATCATGGCAACGACTACCAAGGATCAGTTGACCATCGCCACCAAGGCGCTGGACCGCGTGCTGCGGGCCGAACGGTTTTGGGTGCCGCAATGGTATAAAAACAAACACACGGTCGCCTATTATGACGTATTCGAGCATCCCGATGCGGCGATCATGCCGCCCTATGCACTGGGCGAAATGACCTTCTGGTGGTACAACGCGGAAAAAGCAGCTGCCCTGAAAGCCGCGGGCGCGCTGAGATAACAAGAAAGAGCAGTTTTTCCCGATGGGTGCCTATATCCTAAGGCGGTTCTTGCTGATCATCCCGACGCTGATCGGGATCATGATCGTCAATTTCTCGCTAACCCAATTCGTGCCGGGTGGCCCGATCGAACAGGTTGCCGCGCGCCTTGAGGGCAGTGGCGATGCGATCGAGGCAATCAGCGGCGGTTCCGATGCCGGGATCGACGATGGCGGCACCGACAGCACCTATATCGGGGGGCGCGGTTTGCCGCCCGAATTTCTGGCCAAGCTGGAAATTCAGTTCGGCTTTGCCCGGATCGTTTGCGCGCCCGGTTTTGTCGGCGTGCCGTCGATCAAATCGCCTGAATGCGCCAAAGAGATGATCCCCGCAGTCGAGCGGTTTTTCATCATGATGGGCAATTACATCCGCTTTGATTTTGGCGAAAGCTATTTCCGCACCGCCAATGTGTTGGAACTGGTGCTGGAAAAGATGCCGGTTTCGATCTCGCTTGGCCTGTGGTCTACCCTGATCGCCTATATGATTTCGATCCCGCTGGGCATTCGCAAGGCGGTGCGCGATGGCACCTCGTTCGACACCTGGACCTCGGCTGCCATCATCGCGGCCTATGCCATTCCAGGCTTTCTGTTCGCCATTCTGTTGCTCGTGCTGTTCGCGGGCGGGTCATATTACAAATGGTTCCCGCTGCGCGGTTTGACGTCCGAGAATTGGGCAGAGCTTTCCATGATCGGCAAGGCGCTGGATTATCTGTGGCACATCACCCTGCCGGTGATCGCCTCGACCATTGCATCCTTTGCCACCCTGACCATGCTGACCAAGAACAGCTTTATGGATGAGATCAAAAAGCAGTATGTGATGACGGCCCGCGCCAAGGGGCTGTCGGAAAGCCGCGTGCTCTATGGCCATGTGTTCCGCAACGCCATGTTGATCGTGATTGCGGGTTTTCCGGCGCTGTTCATCAGCGTGTTTTTCGGCGCATCCTTGATCATCGAGATGATCTTCTCGCTTGATGGGCTTGGCCAGCTTGCCTATAAATCGGCGGTTGAACGCGACTACCCGGTGATCTTTGGCACCTTGTATTTCTTTGGCCTGATGGGGCTGGTGATCGGCATTGTGTCAGATCTGATGTATGTCTGGGTTGACCCTCGCATTGATTTTGAGCGGCGGGGGTAGGCCATGGTTCTGTCTCCCCTCAACCAACGCCGCTGGCGCAATTTCAAGGCCAACCGCCGCGCCTTTTGGTCGCTTATCCTGTTTTCTCTGCTGTTTGGGCTGTCGCTGTTTGCCGAAGTGCTGGCGAACGACAAGCCTTTGCTGGTGAAATATCGTGGCGAATACTTTACCCCCTTCATGCAGTTTTATCCCGAAACTGCCTTTGGCGGTGATTTTCAAACCGAGGCGGGGTATCGCGATATCGAGGTTAAATGCCTGATCGGCTCAGGTGGGTCGGAAACTTGTTTTGATGATCCCGAAGCCGTCTTGGCCGAGGCTGCGGGTGGCACTCTTGCCGGACAACCGGTGGACGCAGGGTGGATGCTGTGGCCTCCTATTCCCTATAGTTTCAACACGATCGTGGATAAGCATGGCGCGGCCCCCGGCGCGCCTGATCATCTGAACTGGCTTGGCACCGATGATACGTCACGCGATGTGCTGGCGCGGGTGATCTATGGCTTCCGGCTGTCGGTGGCCTTTGCATTGATTGTTACGTTTCTGACGTCGATCATCGGCATCACGGCGGGGGCGGTGCAGGGTTATTTTGGCGGCCTGACCGACCTGATCTTTCAGCGCGTCATCGAAATATGGGGGGCGACCCCGACGCTTTATGTGATCATCATTGTTGCCGCGATCTGGCGGATGAACTTTTGGCTGTTGGTGGGCCTGATGGTGCTGTTTGGCTGGACATCGCTGGTGGGCGTGGTGCGGGCAGAGTTCCTGCGGGCGCGGAATTTCGAATATGTCCGCGCCGCCCGTGCCTTGGGGGTGCCAGACCGGGTGATCATGTTCCGCCATGTGTTGCCCAACGCCATGGTTGCCACACTGACCATGCTGCCCTTTCTTGTCACCGGCACCATCAGCGGCCTTGCCACACTTGATTTCCTTGGCTTTGGTCTGCCCGCCTCTGCTCCGTCGTTGGGCGAGCTTACCCAGCAAGCCAAGCAAAACCTGCAAGCGCCGTGGTTGGCCTTTACTGCCTTTTTCACCTTTGCCACCATGCTAAGCTTGCTGGTCTTTATCTTTGAAGGCGTGCGCGATGCTTTTGACCCCAGAAAGACGTTTAGATGAGGGATGTTGCAAAGGCGACGGTTCTGGACGTGCGAAATCTGTCCGTCAGTTTTCGACAAGATGGTAGGCAAATACCCGCTGTGCGCGGGGTGTCATTTACCGTCGGCAAGGGCGAGACCGTGGCCTTGGTTGGCGAAAGCGGGTCTGGCAAATCGGTAACGGCGCTGTCGACGGTGTCTTTGCTACCCGATAGCGCGACGGTGACGGGCTCGATTTCCTACCTTGGGCAAGAAATGGTTGGGGCCGATGAAGCACGCCTGCGCAAGGTTCGCGGCAACGACATCAGCTTTATTTTCCAGGAACCGATGACCAGCCTGAACCCGCTGCACACCATTGAACGGCAACTGGCGGAAAGCTTGGCGCTGCATCAGGGGCTGTCGGGGGCGTCGGCGCAGGCGCGCATTCTGGAACTGCTGGAAAAGGTGGGCATTCGTGATGCCGCCAGCCGTCTGGGGGCCTACCCGCATCAGCTTTCTGGTGGGCAGCGCCAACGCGTGATGATCGCCATGGCTCTGGCCAATGGGCCGGAACTGCTGATTGCGGACGAGCCGACAACCGCGCTGGATGTCACCATTCAGGCGCAAATCCTGGAGCTTTTGGCCGAATTGAAAACCCGCGAAGGGCTGTCGCTGTTGTTCATCACCCATGATCTGGGCGTGGTGCGCCGCATCGCCGACCGGGTCTGCGTGATGCAGGGTGGCGAGATTGTTGAACAGGGGCCGGCCGAGCAGATTTTTACCAACCCCCAGCATCCCTACACCCAAAAACTGCTGGCCGCCGAGGCAAAAGGCCGCCCCGACCCGGTGCCAGAGGGCGCAAAAGAGATCGTAAATACCAAAGACCTGCGCGTCTGGTTTCCGATCCACGCCGGGTTCATGCGCAAGGTCGTGGGCCATGTGAAAGCGGTGAATGCCGCCAATATCTCGATCCGCGCCGGGGAAACCCTGGGCGTGGTGGGTGAAAGCGGGTCAGGCAAAACCACGCTGGCGCTGGCCATCATGCGGCTGATCGCCGCCGAAGGGCCGATTGTGTTCATGGGAAAAGATGTGCAGGGCTGGCGTTCGGGCCAAATGCGCGCCCTGCGCCGCGACATGCAGATCGTGTTCCAAGACCCGTTTGGCAGCTTGTCGCCGCGCATGACCGTGGAACAGATTATCGCCGAGGGGCTGGGCGTCCACGGAGTAGAACCGGGCCGCGACCGCCGCGAAATGGTGGCCGACATCATGGTCGAGGTTGGCCTCGACCCCGCCGCGATGGGCCGCTATCCGCATGAATTCTCGGGGGGGCAGCGTCAACGGGTGGCGATTGCCCGCGCCATGATCCTGCGCCCGAAACTTGTGGTGCTGGACGAGCCGACAAGTGCGCTGGATATGACGGTGCAGGTGCAAATCGTCGATCTTTTGCGTGCGTTACAGCGCAAATGGGGCCTCGCGTATCTGTTCATCAGTCACGATCTGCGGGTGGTGCGGGCCTTGGCACATAAGGTTATGGTGATGAAGGATGGTGATGTGATCGAAGCGGGCGACGCGCAGGCGCTGTTTGATGCGCCGCAAACTGACTATACCCGCACTTTGATGAAAGCCGCCTTTGGGGTGCCGGGCGCGTAAGGGGGGTAACTGATGAAGCTTTTGTTCGTGCACCAGAATTTCCCCGGCCAGTTCCTGCATCTGGCCCCGGAAATGCAGCGTCGGGGCCACGAATGCTTGGCGTTGACCGATACGGTAAACCCTCGTGGCTCGCCCATTCCGCTGGTGAAATACCGTCACGGCACGGCGGCCCCGGATGCTGCCGCTTGCCGACTGGGGCGCAATTACACCCAGATGAGCGACCGTGGCGTTACCGTTGCCCGCGCTGCTTTGCAGTTGCGTGACCAAAAGGGCTATGTGCCCGACGTGATCTTTGGCCATTCCGGCTGGGGCGAGACGCTGTTTCTGAAAGAGATTTGGCCTGCCGCGAAACTGCTGGTCTACGCCGAGTTCTATTATCGCGGCGTGGGTGCCGATGTCGGTTTTGACCCAGAATTTGAAAAGCCCGGCTTTGATGCGGTGATGATGGCGCAGGGCCGCACCACCCATCTTGGGCAGGCGTTGCTGCATGCCGATGCCGGCCTCTCTCCCACCAAATGGCAAGCCAGCACCTACCCGCCTGCATTGCGCAGCCAGATCGAAGTGATCTTTGACGGCGTGAACACCGAGGTAATGGTGCCCAACCCGCAGGCGTCGGTCACCCTGCCCAATGGCACCGCGCTAAAGGCAGGGGATGAGGTTCTGACCTTTGTGAACCGCAATCTAGAGCCTTATCGAGGTTATCACATCTTTATGCGCGCCCTGCCTGCGGTGCTTGCTGCAAGGCCCGATGCCCAAGTGGTGATCGTCGGCGGCGATGAAGTCAGCTATGGCAAGGCCGCACCGACGGGGCAAAGCTGGAAGCAGATTTTCCTTGATGAAGTGCAGGGGCAACTGGATATGAGCCGGGTGCATTTCTTTGGAAAAGTGCCCTATCCCACCTTTGTATCCTTGATGCAGATAAGCCGCGCCCATGCCTACCTGACGTATCCTTTCGTGCTGTCGTGGTCGATGCTTGAAGCAATGTCTGCGGGCGCTTTGGTTGTCGGGTCACGCACGCCCCCGGTGCAGGAATTGATTGATGATGGCGTGAACGGGCGGTTGGTTGATTTCTTTGATGTCGGTGGCTGGTCGCGGATGCTGACCAAAGCCCTTGCCCACCCCGAACGGTTCAAAGACATACGCCGCGCCGCCCGCGAAACAATTCTGCAGGGCTATGATCTGCAAACCATTTGCCTGCCCCGTATGGTGGCCTACGTCGAAAGTCTGGGCCCGCAATCGGTCACTCATCGGCCCTGACAGGCCGCTTCGCTGCAAAGCTTTGGCGCATGTGGTGAAACAGCGCCCAGGTTACGGGGAACCGCACTTATACTGCGGCAGAGTGCTGTGCTTTTGATTGGTCAAAGGCATCGAACATCCGTGCGATCATCCGCGCCAAGGGCCGCGCCTTGTCGGGAATTGTAAACGCTTCTGCACTCAGTGTGACCATATCGGGAAAGGCTGCCGCCGCCGTTTGGAAAAGCTGCTCCACCCGTTCTGCCGTAGTGTCGAAATCGCGCAGCAGTTCAGCGCGATTCACCCTGAAATCACACATAAGCGCTTCGATGATCCGGCCCCGCAGCAGGTCTTCACCGGCAAAGACATGGCCTCGGTGGGTGGAAAACTGTCCCGCGCGAATGGCTTTGGTGTAATCGGACGTCCCCGAAACATTTTGCGCGAACCCTTGGGGAAACCGCGAGATGCTTGATGCCCCAAGCCCGACCAGAACCGGGGCAGTATCGTCGGTATAGCCTTGGAAATTCCGCCGCAGGGTACCGTTTCGGGCGGCCACGGCCATGCTTTCTTCGGGGCGCGCGAAATGGTCGATGCCGATCTCCTGATAACCGTCCCAAGTGAACAGCTTGCGCGCCGTCTCGAACAGCTTTAGCCGCTCTTGCGGCGAAGGGATGGTGTCAGAAGGGATAAGTTGCTGACGACGTGACATCCAAGGCACATGCGCATAGCCGTAAAGCGCTACGCGGTCTGGTGACAGGGTCAGCAGTTTTTGCACAGAATCCGCAATGCGGGACGGCGTCTGATGCGGCAGTCCATACAGGATATCGGCATTCAGGCTGCGCACACCACGGTCGCGGATCATATCCACAACCTGTTTGGTCAACTCATAGCTTTGAATGCGGCCAATCGCCTTTTGGATTTCGGGGTCAAAGTCCTGCACCCCGATCGAGGCGCGGTTCATCCCCGCCGCGACCAGCGCGTCCAGGCGTTCTGCATCTACTTCATCGGGATCGATTTCGACGGAAAATTCTGCACCGGGCCCCATAGGCACGACATCAAACACCGCATCCGCCAATTCACGGATCATGTCCGGTTTCAAAAGCGTCGGCGTGCCACCGCCCCAATGCAGGCGGCTAAGTTTTACACCCGGCGCGAGATGCGCTTTCAGCAGGGCGATCTCGGCTTTCAAAGTTTCGGTATAGGCACGCACAGGCTCGTCGCTGCTGGTGCCCTGTGTACGGCAGGCGCAAAACCAGCATAAACGCCGACAGAACGGCACGTGAAGATACAGCGAAATGGATGTTCCTGACGGGATCGCTTCGATCCAGTCGATGAAAAGGCCGGGGCCGACTGACGCGCCGAAATGTGGTGCCGTTGGGTAGCTGGTGTACCTAGGCACGCGCGCGTCAAAAAGTCCGAGCCGCATGAGTTGCGATTCAGTGTTCATCAGCCTACAGTTACTTTGAAATCGCGCAATAACATTGATTCAGATCAAACAGGAACAGCAGCATGGCGCTTCACGATGTGCAAGTGACGAACCACGACTGCGGCGATTGCCCGATCAGGCATCGTGCGGTGTGTGCGCGATGCGAGCCGGACGAACTGGCTCAGTTAGATCAAATCAAATATTACCGCAGCTATCAGGCCGGGCAGACAGTAATCTGGTCGGGGGACCGGATGGATTTCGTGGCCTCGGTGGTGACCGGGATCGCTACGTTGACCCAGACGATGGAAGATGGGCGGCGTCAAATGGTGGGGCTTTTGCTGCCGTCGGATTTTGTCGGGCGGCCGGGGCGGTCGCAGGCGGCGTATGATGTGACCGCAACTACTGATCTGGTGATGTGTTGTTTCCGCAAGAAGCCGTTCGAAGAAATGATGATCTCGACCCCGCATATCGGGCAGCGATTGCTGGAAATGACGCTGGACGAGCTGGATGCCGCGCGTGAGTGGATGCTTTTGCTGGGTCGCAAGACCGCGCGGGAAAAGATTGCGAGTTTGATCGCCATCATCGCGCGGAGAGATGCAAGTTTGAAGCTGCGGCATCCGAAGGGTGCGTTGGTTTTCGATCTGCCCCTGACAAGAGAAGAAATGGCGGATTATCTGGGGCTGACTTTGGAAACTGTTTCCCGGCAAATCTCGGCGTTGAAGCGGGATGGGGTGATCCTTTTGGAAGGAAAACGGCACGTCACGATCCCGGATTTTGACCTGCTTCTGGAAGAGGCCGGGGATGATGCCGATGGGGGCATGTTGGTGTGATAACACGGCCATAACACGCGTGTTATGGCGACTAATTCCTTGATATCAAACGATATGTTGAAAAACGTTCATACAATATTAACCTGTCGATAGCGTCGGCAACGACGCCCTTGATCGCAAGGTTCAACCCAAATATTGGCGATTGTGTCGCGATAGCGCCACCGCAGGGGGCTCGATGCCCCTTGCGGTGGCTGCACCTTGTCAGTGAGCCATCAGTACCGGCACCACGGCCTGTTCCAGCATGTTGCGGGTGGCCCCGCCCAGAATGGCTTCGCGGAACCGCGAGTGGCCGTAAGCCCCCATCACCAGCATATCGGCGTTTTGGTCGCGCACATGGCGGTTAAGCACGTCAGACACCCGCGGCATGGTGCGGGCAAGCACCGAAACCTCGGCCTTTACCCCGTGACGCACCAGCATCTGGCACAGCGCGCCGCCGGGGTCTGACCGTTCAGGGCCGTGGGTTGGCGGGTCGATTACCGCGATATTGACCATCGCGGCCCGCTTCAGGAACGGCAGGGCACGGCGCACGGCGACCATGGATTCGCGGCTTTGGTTCCAGCCGATCACAATTCTGCCGGGAAGTTTGCCACCAATCAGGCCGCCTTCGGGCATGATCAGCACCGGGGCCTGGCCCTCGAACATCGCCGTTTCGACAATGGCCTCGGCTTCCATCCCCAATCCGGTGCCGTAGGGATGCGGCAGCACCACCAGATCGGCGAAACGCGACCGGATCGCCACCAGATCGGACAAGCCACCCATTTGTGCCACCGCACTTTCAAGCGACCAGCGCAACGACACCGCCTGCGATTCGATGGTAGCGCGTGCGACAGTCTCGATCGCCTTGGCATCGGCCTCGGCGCGTTCCATCGCGACTTGCAGCAAGACGGCACCGCCACCGACGTAAGAGTATCCGACCTGCGTGCGATCAACCGCAAGCGCCAGCACATCCAGATGGGCATCAACGGCCAGCGCAACCTGCGCCGCCATATTGATCGTTGCAGCTGTTTTGTCTGCTGCAGTCGCAAAGGTAGCGATTGTTTTATAGGCCATTGTCGGCACTCCTTCGTGGAC